>NYVM01000052.1 GCA_002684605.1 Candidatus Pelagibacterales bacterium
CCTGCATCCTTTAATGCTGCCTTACAGGGCTCAATAGTTCTTTTTATAAAATCTTCAACTAAGCTCTCAAGTTTTGCTCTAGTAAATTTAAGAGTTAGATGCTTAGGACCTGATGCATCTGCAGTAATAAAAGGCAAGTTTACATCGGTTTGCGTAGCAGAAGAAAGTTCGATTTTGGCTTTTTCAGCAGCCTCTTTTAATCTTTGCAATGCTAGTTTATCTGATTTTAAATCTATACCACTATCTTTCTTAAATTCTTCTATTAAGTATTGAACAATATTATTATCAAAATCTTCTCCGCCTAAAAAGGTATCGCCATTTGTAGACTTAACTTCAAAAACTCCATCACCAATTTCAAGAACAGAAACATCAAATGTCCCCCCCCCTAAATCATACACAACAATAGTTCCNGATTCCTTCTTATCCAAACCATATGATAAACTCGCTGCTGTTGGTTCATTAATAATTCTTAAAACTTCTAATCCAGCTATTTTTCCTGCATCTTTAGTGGCCTGACGCTGCGCATCATTAAAATAAGCAGGAACAGTAATTACTGCTTGTGTTACATCATGACCTAAATGAGCTTCTGCTGTTTCTTTCATTTTTTGTAAAATAAACCCACTCACTTGACTTGGAGCATAATCTTTTCCTGCTGCATTGACCCAAGCATCTCCGCTTTCTGACTTAATAATATTATAAGGAACTATATCTTTATCTTGAGTAACTTTATCATCAGAAAAAGGTCTTCCAATTAACCNTTTNATAGCAAATAATGTNTTTTCTGGATTGGTAACAGCTTGTCTTTTTGCTGCTTGACCTACTAATGTTTCTCCATTTTCTGTAAATGCAACTATAGATGGTGTTGTTCTAGCACCTTCCGCATTTTCTATTACTTTAGCATTACCACCTTCCATAACGGCAACACAACTATTAGTAGTTCCTAAATCAATTCCAATTACTTTACTCATTACATTCTTCTTTCTTTATATATTNTTAAAACTGTGCAAAAGANATATGGGGATTAAAAATTAAAACACAAGCCTTTAACTTAAAAAAGTTTAGCCTAAATTAATATTTTTAATATTATTTCCCAACACATCAACTAAGCTATGTAAAAATTTATCACCTGTACCTGGAAAAACATATGTAAAATGTAAACGGTGAAGAGCATTACCTTTTGGTGCAAAAATATGCCAAAAATAATTGTTTATAATAACCCCTGTATCTCCGTCTTCTTCTGACTTAGAACAAGAAATTAAATAAACATTTTCTTCTGTTGAATGCAGCGAAATATCTTTAATATTTTCATCAGCTCCTAAAGATGATGCTGTGTGCTGCATATATTCTATAGTTATTTTAGTCTCTTTTGGAAGGTTTATCTCATCACAATTTAAAAAAAGCATAGCTTCTTCATATCCGGTGACCCTACTTATCAAACTTTTTTTATCTTTATCTATTTCAGTTGGCCATGTNGATGGCATTAAAAAGCTACAGTCTTTCCATGGAGTAATTTTTTCTAGTTTTAATCTAGATACTCTTCCTGCAGCTTTAGCTTCTTTATCTAACTCCGTCTCACTATCTATAAAAGAACATTTTTCTAAATGCTTTTCTATATCTACTAATATTGTTTTTACCGCCTTATCAGAGGAGGGGTTCGANGTCCAAGACAAAGCTAATGTGATCAACCTAACTGTTCTAGATCCAACTATTTTAGCTTTTCTCCATNCTTTTACTTTTTCTCCCGATTCCAGATTAGCCTCATATTCCAATCCATAAATCTCATTATTACTAGTTTTAATTTCTAAGTCTGGATGTGTTTCAAGAAGAATTGGATCAAACAAATGCTCTTTTANTTTAGAATTTTTATTATATTTTGGATCATCTATACTCAGAATCTTTAAGCCTAAAACNGGNTATTTACCTGTGTTAAACCTAATTTCTGCCTTTGAGCTATCTTCTTCATAATACGTAACATTCCATGATGCATTTAAAGGCATTTGAAAGGAATTGTCGCCTAGTTTTAAAATGTCCATAAATACTACCTATAGTTTATTTTTCTTTAACTAATTCTTTGCTTACGCCAACCATAGCCGGCCTTAATAATCTATCATAGATTTTGTATCCAGGCTGTAAAACTTCACATAACATCCCTGGTTCATATTCATCTGTAGGAACCTCTAGCATTGCTTGGTGAAAATTATGATCAAAAGAATCTCCTTTACTAGGACTAATTATTTCTATTCCATTTTGTTTGAATACAGCAGAAATATCTTTAAGCGTTAATTCTATTCCTTGATGCAGTGATAAATAATTTTTTTCTATATCTTTTTTGTCTTCTACTTCTTTAGGTGAAGCAGTTACGGCTCTATCAAAGTTATCTAGNACAGTTAATAAACCTCTNGCCAAATTAGAAGATCCATATCTTGCATTTTCTTGCTTTTCTTTTTCCATTCTTCTTCTCATATTTTGGACTTCAGCTAATGCTCTCAACCTTGCATCTTCAGCTTCTGCAAGCTCTTCTTTTAACTTATCTACTTCAGACAAAACTTCCTCTGAAGATTCTTCATTAGCTAATTCTTCTACTTCACTATCCTTTTGTATAATAGNATCATCAGCGGAAGCTTTTATTTTGCTATCTTCTTCAATATTTTTAAATTTTTCTTTAATCTCTTCACCTTTAGTCTTTTTTGTCATACTAGCTCCTATTTAATATAAATTAGATATTGTCATTCTATCTCTCATATACAAGTAATTATTTAAATAATTTTGAAATTGCCTGCGCAGTAAAATCTACCATAGGAATAATTCTTCCATAGTTTACTCTCATAGGNCCAATAACACCTATAGCTCCTAATGTTTTAGTTTTATTAATAGTGCTTTTAGCTTTAATAGGTGCAAGTATCATAGAACAACCAGAATAATCGAATAGTTTATTATCTGCTCCTATNAAGACATGCACCCCTGTGCCTGATACTGAGTTTTTTAATAATTCTGATAATGTTTTACCTTGTTCTATTTTTTCAAATAATTCATTTATTTTTTTAAAGTCTTCTTGTGTATTTATATCATTATAAATATTATTCTTTCCTGTCAGAATTAAAGAAGGATGGTTTGTATTAGCGCTCTTAATAGCAAGCCCTGCAGTTATTACCTTCTCAGATATTAAATCTATTTCTTTCCTATGATTTACTAACTCTTCTTCAATGATAGTTTTGGCCTCTTCAAGGGTGTTGCCAGAAATTCTAGAATTTAAAAAATTTGACGCTTCAATTAAATTTGATACAGGCGCTCCCTTTGGGATCTCTATTAACCTGTTTTCTACTAGTCCTAACTTATCAACAATAACAACTAATGCCCTATTTGTATCTATAGGAACAAATTCTATATGTTTTATTGCCCTTTCAACTGTTGGTGCCATAACCAAACTAACACAATTAGATAACCCTGAAAGGGCATTAGAGGTCTCACTTAAAATATCTTTTAAGCTTTTTCCTGAGCCTGCGCTTAATGCNTCTATATTCTTCTTTTCCTCACTAGAGATATCTCCTATCTGTAATAAACCATCTACAAAAAGTTGTAGTCCACTTTCGGTAGGAAGTCGCCCAGCAGATACATGTGGCGACTTTAATAAATTTAAACCTTCTAAATTAGACATNACACTTCGAATCGTGGCGGAAGCCAAGGATGGAGATATTTTTTTTGATAGCGTATTTGAACCTACAGGGTTTCCTGTTTCTAGATAAGATTCTACTATATATTGAAAAATTTTTCTAGATCTACTATCTAATGATGAAAGCAAAATATTATTATTTTTATAGTTATTCAATTAAATATACTCTCTATATATATTAGTAATATAATATAGTATTTAAATAGGAAATAATAAATGAATAATAAATTAATAAAAAGGCCATCAGAAAGAAATCGTAATCAATCACGAATAGTTAATGTTAAAAAAAATTATATTAAAAATGCTGATGCTTCCTGTNTAATAAATGTTGGAGAAACAAGTGTTATATGCACAGCTTCCTTAGATAAAAGAGTTCCAATGTGGTTAAAGGGGTCTGGTAAAGGTTGGTTAACTTCAGAATATGGTATGCTGCCCGCATCCACAGATACTAGAAATGATAGAGAAGCTACAAGAGGGAAACAAAGTGGCCGGACACAAGAAATTCAAAGGCTAATAGGCCGTTCTTTAAGAGCAGCCTTAGATTTAAAAAAACTTAAAGAACTACAAATAAAAATAGATTGTGATGTCATAAATGCAGATGGCGGCACAAGAACAGCCTCTATTACTGGAGGGTGGATTGCTTTAAGCTTACTTATACAAATATTATTAAAAAAGAAAATTTTAAAAGAAAACCCTATAGTTGATCAAATTTCTGCTATCTCATGCGGTATATATAAAGGCATGGAAGTTATAGATTTAGATTACATTGAAGATAGCGAAGCAGAAACAGACGCTAACTTTGTTATTTCAAAATCTAAAAATTTAATAGAGGTTCAAGCTACAGCAGAAAAAGGTAATTTTAATAAAGAGCAATTAAATAATATGATTGATTTAGCAATTAATGAAAGCACTATTTTATTTGAATTACAAAATAGTGTGATTAACGATGAACAATAAAATTCAAATACCTAAAAGAATTATAATTGCTAGTCATAACATAGGAAAAGTAAAAGAAATAAATATTCTGTTAAATGATATTGGTGTAAGCGCATTACCAATTTCAAAATTTTCTAGTAAAGAGCCAATTGAAGATGGAGAGACTTTTATAGAAAATGCTTTGATAAAAGCTAGAAATGCTAAAAATTTATCTAAACAAACCTCTTTAGCTGATGACTCTGGCCTATGTATTGATTCCCTTAATGGAGAACCTGGGATATATTCTTCTAGATGGGCAGGAATAAATAAAGATTTTAAAACAGCAATGTCTAATATAGAAGAAAAAATGAAAGGTTTTAAAAATAAAAATGCTCACTTTGTCTGTGTCCTAGCTCTTGTCACTCAAAACAATGAAGAGTATGTTTTTGAAGGAAAAGTTAATGGTAAATTAATTTTTCCTCCTAGAGGAGAAAAAGGATTTGGATACGACCCCATATTTATTCCAGAAAATGAAATACTTACTTTTGGTGAAATGAAGCCTAAACAGAAAGATTTGATAAGTCATAGAGCTCAAGCATTCAAAAAATTTAAAGAGAATATTTTTGTTAAATAAAAACAAAGAAATTTCTGTCTACGTACATTGGCCTTATTGCTTAAAGAAATGTCCTTACTGTGACTTTAATAGTCATGTGGCCAAACAAGAAATAGATTATAAAAATTGGGAATTAGCATATAAAAATGAAATAAATATTGAACAACAAAGGCTTGGAAAAAAAAATGTGAGCAGTATATTTTTTGGAGGTGGCACACCTAGTTTAATGCCTCCAAATTTAGTTGAATCCATTATAAATAGTATAGGGGAAAAATGGAACATTACACATAAAACAGAGATTACAGTCGAAGCTAATCCTTCTAGTGTAGAAATTAGTAATTTTAAATATCATGCAGCGAGCGGTGTAAATAGACTTTCTTTAGGTTTTCAATCGTTAAATGATGGCCATCTAAAATTTCTTGGAAGAAATCATAAAGCAAAAGATAGTTTAAAAGCACTAGAAATTGCTAAAAAACATTTTGATAGAGTTTCTTTTGACTTAATTTATGGGTTGCCTGGCCAAACGGAGTTAGGGTGGGGTAAAGAACTTAAAGAAGCAATAAATTATTCTGGAGAGCATATGTCTGCATATCAATTAACTATAGAAAAAGGTACTCCATTTTATGCTAAACATAGAGATAAAAGTTTTATCCTTCCCTCCGAAACTACCCTTTTAAACCTTTATAAAATTACGGATATGTTGTTGAAAGACGCTAAGCTTATAAAATATGAGGTTTCTAACTATTGTCTTCAAAAAGCAGAAAGTGTTCATAATGTAAAAATCTGGAAAGGTTATGAATATGTTGGAATAGGGCCAGGAGCCCATGGAAGAGTAAAAACTAAAAATAAATGGTTTGCTACATATAGGTATTCTTCTCCAACAATATGGCTCTCAAAAAATTTAGCTGGAAACACTGCTTTATATAAAGATGAGGAAATTAGTCCTAGAGAGAGGGCTCAAGAAATTCTACTAACAAACTTAAGGCTAACTAAAGGGATAAACCTTAAAGAGCTATTTGATAATGCTAATATTTTCTCACTTGATTCCTTTATAAATATTGCTAGTCTATCTGAACTCCAAGGGCTTGGCTTAATAAAGGCAAATAACTCTACTTTAAAGATAACTAATAAAGGCCTACCTGTTTTAAATACTGTAATTAATAAGCTATTATTATAAAATTATGGCATAATATCGCGCTGTCTTAAAAAATTTCTCTCCATTACTTTATAAGAAACAAATTTTCTGCTTATTGTACCATTGTTATCAATACGAAAAAAGCCAAATATACCATTAAACCCTGAAGGGTTAGTTAAAAATTTGTTGAAATCAGACATATTTTTTGCTTGTTTCAATGCAGCGGAACATAATGCTAAAATATCATAACCCAAGCCGCTAATTTCTATCGGAACACTATTATATATTTTAAAATATCTAGATACAAAAGCTTCGAAAGAATATTGTTGTGGTGCTATAAAATGTCCTCCAAGTAAAGCAGGCTCATCAAGCACTTCAGGATTATTCCATCCTGATATTCCAAAGTATTTTATTTCTTTAGGGTTAATTCCTCTATATTGTGCCCTAGCGGAAATTTCTTTTAGCTGCTTGCCTGAAGCGATTATTAATAATCCATTATATTTTATATTTTTTTCTTGATCTAAAAGACTCCCTAAATCAGAAAAATCATTAGATAAAATATCATAAAAATATATATTATGAATTTTTATATTATTTTGTGTGCTCTGCTTTCTACTCTCTTGTAATGCTCTTTCGCCATAAATACTATTTGGAATAATAATGGCAACATCCTTTATTGCATTGTTCTTAATTTCTTTAAATATTGCTTTAATTTGTTGCTGGGGAGAAAAACCTAAAACCCATAAACCTTTTTGTTTGATATTTTCATCGTTAGTAAATGAAAAAATAGGAATCTCTTTATTTATTACTTTTCTTATGGCAGATGCCTGAGAAGAAAAAATGGGACCCACTAAAATTGACACTCCTTCTTTCTCTAATTCTTTTGCAGAAAAAATAGCTTTTTCATCTGTATCACCTGAATCTCTAAATATTAATTTAATATTTTTGCTCTGCGTCTCAAATAAAGCCATTTCTAATGCATTGTAAATAGCTTTACCAAGTTCTTTTTGTTCTCCTG
Source organism: Candidatus Pelagibacterales bacterium (assembly GCA_002684605.1). Next base: position 7,352 of record NYVM01000052.1, read on the forward strand.
AAAATGGAAGCAATAAGCCTATTTTAATAACCTTATCAAAAATTAATTCCTTTACTATTTTTTCATCACTTTGAGGTTTACTTAAGATAATTTTTTTTTCTTTTATTAAAGGCTCAATATGTTTTTTACCCTCCTTTATACCTACTATAGGTTTTTGTTTTTCGCCTTTAGAGGTTTCTGGTTTTTTAGTAATTTCTTTATTCTTATTTATAACTATTAATATTTCTTCTTCTTTCATAAGGTCCACTGTTTTACAAGAGGCCAAACAAATGGAAAATACTATTATGATAATTAAATAAAAATAATTCACAAAAATAACCTTTTTTAAATATACTAATATATAGTCTAATAATATATAAACTAAATTGATAGAAGGCATCATGAAAAAAATAACTTTAGGATCTATTTTTGTAATAGCAACCCCTATTGGAAACTCTGAAGATATTACAATTCGTGCTTTAAAAACATTAGAAGAAGTTGATGCTATTGCTTGTGAAGATACTAGAATAACCTCAAAATTATGTAATATTCATAAAATAAATTGTAAAGGCAAACTTATTTCATATCATGAACATAATTCTCAAAAAATGATTCCTGTCCTTATCCAAAAAATTAAAAGTGGAATTAATTTAGGAATTGTAACAGACGCTGGGACTCCTTTAATTTCAGACCCAGGTTATAAATTAATACAAGCAGCCTTAGATGAAAATATTATTGTAAAAAGCGTTCCTGGACCTAGTGCTATAACAGCTGCCATTTCGGTTTCTGGTATTAGCTCAGATCAATTTATGTTTTTAGGTTTTCTTCCCAGAAAGCCTGTTATGAGAAAGAGAAAAATACTTTCTATTTCACATATAGATTCGTCAGTAATAATATTTGAAAGTGCTAATAGGATAAATAAATTATTGAAAGATCTTTATGTGTTATTAGGTAATAGAAAAATTAGTGTAATGAGAGAAATTACTAAATTTTATGAAGAAAATATAAGAGGAAATATAAGTGAAGTTATTGAGCAATGTAAAAATAAAACTTTAAAGGGAGAGATAGTGGTTTTGATAGAGAAGGCCGAAACTATAAAACCTGTGTATTCAAACGAGCAATTGATAGAAATGCTAAAAGAGATGTTGCCTAAATTTGGTGTTTCTAGAGCATCTAAAGAAATTGCAAAAAAAACTTTCATTAAAAGTGATTATATCTATAAACTGGCTTTGAGTATAAATGAAAATAAGTCTTAATTATTAAAAGGAATATCAATGTATAAAAACTTTAATCACTATTTTTTTCTATTCCTTATTATTATATGTCTTTCTGGTTGTGCTGGCACAATTGTAGGGGGCGCTGCCTCTGTTGGATTGGCTTCAGTACAAGAAAGGTCCATTAAGGACGCAGCTATAGACCTTAAATTAGAAATACAAATTCAAGAAAAATTATTTAGAGCTAATACTGACAAACTTTTTGTAAATGTAGATGTTGTTATACTAGAACAAAGAGTAATGCTAATTGGTAATGTCGAATCTCAAGAATTAAGAGATTTGGCATCTAAGATAGCTTGGGAAGTGTCTCCTAAAATAAAAAATGTTATAAATGAAATAACTGTAGGAAAAAAACCTACATTAGTAAGCCAAGCCCAAGATGCAAGGATCTCATTATCATTATCAGGCCTATTAATCGGAGATGCAGAAATTTCAGATATAAATTTTACCCACTCTGTTTCAAAACAGGTAATATTTTTAATTGGCATTGCAAAAGATGATGAAGAACTAAATAAAGTTATTAATCATGCAAGATCTGTAAAAGGTGTTAAAAAGGTTATTAGTCATCTTATGCTCATTAATGACAAAAAAAGAATGTAGTTAATAATATGTCAAAAATTTCTGTTCAAATGGACCCTATAGAGCTTGTAGATATAAAGGCTGATACTACTTTTGCTCTTACATTAGAAGCTTATAGAAGAGGACATGAGCTGTTTTATTATAATCCTAAGAACTTATCTTATTATAATGGTAAAGTTTATGCAAAAGGACAAACCATTATTAATATGAAAGATTCTCATAATGAGTATGTAGACCTTTCTGAAGAAATAGTAAAAGATTTGTCAAAAGAAGATGTGATCTTATTAAGACAAGACCCTCCTTTTGATATGACCTATATAACGAATACACATATTCTAGAAACTCTTCATCCTAAAACTTTTGTTGTAAACAATCCCTTTGAAGTCAGGAATGCGCCAGAAAAATTATTTGTTAATAAATTTAAAGAGTTTATACCAGAGACTTTAATAACCCGCGACTTCATAGAAATTAATAAATTTAGAAAAGAATTTAAGGAAATAATAATTAAACCATTATATGGAAATGGAGGAAAACAAGTCTTTCATATTAGAGAAGATGACCCAAACTTATCTTCTTTATTAGAAATGTTTTTTGACTATTCTAATGAGCCAATAATTATTCAGCGATACCTACCCGAAGTGAGAAAAGGAGATTGTAGAGTAATTATGATAAATGGAGAGGTTGTCGGTGCGGTAAATAGAGTGCCTCCTATGGGAGAAGCACGCTCTAATCTTCATGTAGGAGGAAAAGCGGAAAGAAAAACTCTGTCTAATAAGGAAATGGAAATATGTGAGGCTTTAAGTGTAGAATTAAAAAACAGAGAACTTATTTTAGTTGGTTTAGATATAATAGGAGATTATTTAACAGAAATAAATGTTACCTCCCCAACAGGAATACAAGAAATATCTAAGTTTAATAAAACTAATTTAAGTGCTAAGTTTTGGGATGCAGTAGAGAGCTATATTTAGGCTATTATTAATTTTTTAATAAACCCTCCTAATGGCTGCCCTCCAAGTATATGAAAATGTAAATGTTGAACTTCTTGATGCCCATCGTCTCCTATATTTGTTAAAACTCTATAACCATCATGTATAATTTTTTCTTTTTTAACTACTTTATATATACAATCAAATATATCTATTTTTTCTATGCTCTCTGCATGTGATATAAAATTATCTAAATTTATATAATTTTTTTTAGGAATAACTAAAACATGAACCTTGGCACGTGGGTTTATATCTCTAAAAGCTAATGTATGCTCAGATTCTAAGACCTTATCGCAAGGGATTAATCCTCTTAATATTTTGAAAAAAATATTATCTTCATTATAATATTGGTTCATAAAAAGTCCTATTAATTTTTTCTACTCGCTTTTTCTTCATGTCCAGACATAGTCTCTCTATTTTTTAATTCCTCCATAATCTCTTCCGGAACAATATTCAAAGATTTCCACAAAACAAAAAGGTGGAATAATAAGTCTGAAGATTCTTTTATGGTTTCTGTTTTGTCTTTAGAAATTGCAGCAAGAGCAGTTTCAATTGCCTCTTCTCCTAATTTCTTAGAGCATTCTTTTACTCCCTTTGAAAGTAAAAAGGAAACGTAAGAATCTCCTGGGGCAGAACTTAAAGCTCTTTCTTCAATTTTTGCCCATAGCAACTCAAAATATTTAAATGATTGTGTGTTATCCATAAACTTATCCAAAACTAAAAGTTAAATATATAAAACTATTTTATATTATTTATTTATAGCCTAATATTTAGGCTAGCCTCTGTCATTGCTTTTCTCGCATCTTGTATTTTAAATTTTCCGAAATGAAAAATAGAAGCCGCTAATACTGCATTAGCTCCGCCTTCCTTAACACCTTCAACTAGGTGCTCTAGAGTTCCTACTCCTCCAGACGCTATAACAGGCACAGATACTTTGCTAGTGATCCTTTTTAATAAATCCACATCAAAACCTTTACCTGTTCCGTCTCGATCCATAGAAGTTATTAATAGTTCTCCTGCACCCTTCTCCGTAATAGATTGTGCCCATTCTATGGCATCTATTCCTGTTTCCTTTCTCCCTCCATGAGTATATACCATCCATTTATCTTTATGTTTTTTTACATCTATTGCCACTACGATGCATTGTGAACCAAATTTGTTAGCGCCTTCTTCTACAATTCTAGGATCTATTATTGCACTTGTATTAATACCTACTTTATCTGCGCCGGCTAGTAAAAGGTTTCTGATATCAGCTAAGCTTCTAACACCTCCCCCTACTGTTAGAGGCATAAAACATTGGTCTGCTGTTCTGTTAACCACATCTAATAATATATTTCTATTATCAGAACTTGCTGTTATATCTAAAAAACATAATTCATCAGCTCCCTGTAAATCATATACTTTCGCCTGCTCTACTGGGTCACCAGCATCTTTTAAATCTACAAAGTTAATGCCTTTTACAACTCTACCATCTTTAACATCTAAACATGGGATAATTCTTGTTTTTAACATTATTTACCTATTATTCTATTGCACTCGTCTATATCTATGCGGTTATCATAAATTGCTCGGCCACTGATTACTCCCATTATACCTAAACATTTTTTACTTTTTATTTCCTGAATATCTTTTATTGAAGATATTCCTCCAGATACTATAACAGGTATATTAATGCTCTCTGCTAATTCTATCGTTTCATTAATAGCTGGCCCCATTAATATTCCATCTCTATTAATATCTGTATAAATTACTGCAGATACGCCTGCATCTTCAAATTTTTTAACTAAATCTAGCGCTTTAATTTTTGTCTGTTTTACCCATCCCTCTACAGCAACCATTCCCTCTCTTGCATCTATACCTACTGCTATTTTTCCTGGATGTTTTTTACAAGCCTTAATTACCAATTCTGGATTTTTTAAAGCCATTGTACCTAGAATTACTCTGTCTATACCTGTAGATATCCACAAATCTATTGTTTCAAGNCTTCTAATGCCTCCACCAAGTTGTATTTTTATATTTACTTTTTTTATTATNTTTTCTACAGCCTTCTGATTTATAGGCTTTCCTTCNAAAGCTCCATTTAAATCTACTAANTGTAACCAAGAACACCCTGATTTTAAAAATGANGAAGCTCTTGATACAGGNTCAGAATCAAAAATTGTNGCTTTATTCATATCTCCTTTCTCTAACCTAACACATTGACCNTCCTTTAAGTCTATAGCAGGNAAAAAAATCATACTATACCTTTTTTANCTTCTANACGCTTATAATAATANCTGCCGGAAACTACTTTTTCATTAACTATATGATATGCAGGTAANGTGCCCCATTTAATNTAGCCTGATGATTCATATAANCTTATTGCACGNTCTTGTGTCTCCCTTACTTCTAGAAGAATTTGGCTAAAACCATTTTTAAAAGACAAATCTTCTCCTGCCTCTAATAACTTTCTTGCTAGTCCATGGCCTCTAGCCCATGGCGAAACAAAATGTGTGTCTATAGTGGCAGAGAATGATGATGCTTCATTACTTCTATTCGGAAACACTAATTGTAAAGAAGCTGCGACCGCTCCTTCGAAGCTTCCAATGAAAAGGTTTCTTTGCGGCATTGCAAGTACTCCTTTCCAGTAATTTTCTAAGTTTTTTCTTGGGGGTGGCTTGATCCAACTAAATCCTATTCCGGCTGTTATAGCATCTTCAGTAGCTTTACATAGCTCCTGTAATTCTCCTGCGCTAAATTTTTTTATTAAATTTACAGATAGTTTTTTATTGTTGTCTATCATGGTGTCCATTCCAAGAAGTTTTTTATAAATTGTATGCCTGCAGTCTGACTTTTTTCTGGATGAAACTGAGTACCAATAATGTTGTCTTTTAAAACTACAGCCGTTATATCGCCTCCATAATGGGTTTTTGCAAGAACTAATTTATTATTCTTCACATTAAATTTATACGAATGCACAAAATAAAAATCTTCATCTTGTTTTATTCTGTTAAAAAGAGTGTGTTTTTTATTAAAGTGTACGGAGTTCCAGCCCATATGAGGGACCTTCATTTCTGCTTCTACTATTTCTATTGAACTAACGTCACCTTCTATCCAAGAAAGTCCCTCAGTATAGCCATATTCTTTACTAAAATTTGCTAGTAATTGCATTCCAACACATATCCCCAAAAAAGGTTTTGCATCTTTAAGAATCATATCATGTAATAAATTAACTAAACCTTTGATATTATTCATACCCTGCATACAATCAGAAAAAGCTCCTACGCCAGGCAAGACTACTTTGTCTACTTTCTTAAGCTCTTCTAAACTATCTACAATTATAATTTGAAAATTCTTACCTAATAGTGATGAAGCTTTTTCAAAAGCCTTATATACAGAACGAATATTGCCAGAGCCGTAATCAATTATACCTACACGCATTATCTAACAATCTTTCTTCTTAACCATCTTGTCTTAAAACACCTTTTGTTGAAGGAACCTGCTCAATAATTCTTGGCTCTATTCTCACTGCATCTCTTAAAGACCGCGCTAAGCCCTTATAACAAGATTCAATTATGTGATGGTTATTTGTGCCATATAAATTCTCTACATGAATATTTGCTCCTATTGCTTGAGCAAAAGCCTGAAACCATTCTTTAAAAAGCTCTGTATCCATTTCTCCTAGTCTTTTTTGAGTAAAAGAAACCTTCCATACTAAATATGGTCTTCCTGATAAATCAATTACTACTCTCGTTAAAGTTTCGTCCATAGGAATATGTGCGTTTCCATATCTATTAATTCCTTTTCTTTCTCCTAATGCTTTTGATATAGCTTCTCCTATTACATATCCAGAATCCTCAGTTGTATGATGATCATCTATATGCAAATCTCCTTTAGCTTTTAAATCAATGTCTAATAAACCATGTCTGGATATTTGTTCTACCATATGGTCTAAGAAACCTATTCCTGTATCAATATTAGATTTGCCGACTCCATCTATATTTACGGTCGACGAAATTTGAGTCTCTTTTGTATTTCTTTCTACTTTTGCTTTTCGCATAGCGTCTTCCTATTTATTCTTAACAAGTGATTTATATAGTATAATAATATTACTATAGTAACATAATTAATTCTTATTTCTAATTTATCTAACCCTTCTTAATAAAACATATAAAGCACCTTCTCCTCCATCTCTAGGAGTTGCCCATGACGTCATTAAAATAACTTCTTTTAATGGTGAGAGATTTAGCCATTTAGGAACTTCTTTTTTTAAAACGCCTTCTGATCCCATCTTTCCAAATTTTTTTCCTGTAATGATCAATATGCTCCTTATATTGTTTTTATAGCATTTAATAATCTCGTCATTAATATAGCTATGCGCTCTAAACTGAGTGAATCCATGAAGGTCTATAGTTCTTTCTGGTCTTATTTTTCCTTTTTTTAGCTTTTCTGCCTGACTTGCAGAAATACCACTAGGTACTTTCTTAGGGTCTAGTTCTTCAATTTTTCTATTTTTATTAACAGGCGTACTACCAGTTTTTATATTGTTCTTATTTACCTGGGTATTTGTTACTAAAGGGTTCTTTTGATTAATGATTATATTTATTTTTTTTTCTGAATTTACTTTTTTATAAACATGTCTATTAGCTTTTATATATTTTTTGTCATTTTTGGTAATACTCTCCCATAAATCATCATCTTCAATAATACTGTTATTTTTATTATCGTTTTGCATTTATTGTGCTTATTTTTAGAAAAATAGAATCTTTCATTAATTATAAATAACTCTAATCCAAAAACCCTTCTTTGTTGTTTTCGTATGAAATATTTTTACGTCCTAGATCACTAACATTTTTTTCTCCTAAAAAGGCTATGCTTTCATCTAAAGAGTCCCTCATTATTTCAAGACATTTTGTTACCCCATTTTTTCCATAAGCTCCTAATCCATATAAAAAAGGTCTGCCAATTAATACTCCCTGCGCACCTATACATAAGGCTTTACAAATATCTTGGCCTGACCTGACCCCTCCATCCATATAAACTTCCATTTTGTTTCCAACTTTATCTATTACAGTTGGAAGAGCAGAAATAGAAGATGGAGCACCATCTAATTGTCTTCCTCCATGATTAGAGACTACTATTCCATCATAACCAAGTTTTGCAGCAATTTCTGCATCATCAGAATCTAATATTCCTTTTAATATTATTTTTCCTTGCCATTGGTTTCTTAACCAATCTAAATCATCCCATGAAAAACTTGCATCGAACTGTTCTGCTATCCATGACCAAAGTGCTCCGCTATCAGTAACTCCTTCTGCATGGCCTATAACATTCCCAAAAAAATGTCTTTTGGCTTTTAACATTCCTAATGCCCACCTTGGACGAGATATTATTTGTTTAATATGAGATAATTGAAACTTTGGAGGAGCAGACAATCCATTTTTAACGTCTGCATGTCTTTGGCCTAATATATTTAAATCCATCGTAATTTGTAAAACTTTACATCCAGCTTTTTGGGCGCGAGCTAATAGTTTGGACATAAATACTTTATCCTTCATAACGTAGAGTTGAAACCAAAAAGGTTTAGTTGTTTTTTCAGCGACGTCTTCAATGGAACAAATGCTCATAGTGGAAAGAGTAAAAGGAACTCCAAACTCTTCACTTGCCTGCGCAGCAAGTATTTCTCCATCTCGATGTTGCATACCGCATAAACCCGTGGGAGCTAAGGCCAAAGGAAGTGAAACCTCTGTTCCCATAAACTTTTTAGACAAAGATCTATTCTCTATATCGATACCAACTCTTTGCCTAAATTTTATTTTACTAAAATCATTTTGATTTGCAAAATATGTTTCTTGATTCCAAGAACCAGAATCAGCATATTCATAAAACATTTTTGGTACACGCTTTTGCGCTACATTCTTTAAATCTTCTATATTAAAAATATTTTTCATATTATGAGTACTTCCAGATATTTCATAATTTCATACTTTATCATAAAATTAATTAAAAAAAAAGGAGCATAAAATTTATGCTCCTTTAATTTATTTAATAAGTTAAAACTTATAAATTATTGGCTTACCACATTGCTGTTGGATGACCAATTGAACCTGTAGCACCAACGATTGGCACTGGGTTATATATATAAGCAAACTCATAAACACCCGCATCAACTAGTTTACTGGTGTTTAAGTTTTCTTGGTTAATTATACCATGACGCGTTTGTAAATATTGGTGAACACAGAATACACAATCTGGATCTTCATTTGGTACTGCATCTCCTGGCCAAGTGTCAAAACCTGTTACTCCAGCATTACCGCCTGCAATCCAACGTGCTACTTCCATGCCAATTCCTGGACAACCACTATTGTACTTAGCATTGTCAACGATCCAATATTGATCCCAACCTGTATGGAACAAAATTGCATCGCCTGGCATCATTTTATAATCTGACATACCTTGAGCTTTTAAAGCCGCTTTCACATCTGCCATTTTAATCATATCGCCTACTTCCATAACATCTACACCACGTACTGCAGCAATATCTAATAAAATACCTCTAGCAATAATTGGGTTTAAATGTTCTAGACCAAGCTTCTTAAGACCGTATGCACCATTCATTTCTTGAACAGATATACCATTATACCATCTCATTTCATTTTTATCACCATCTGCACCAACTTGAACACCAATATGTCCTAAGCCATCAAACTGTGTTCCTGCTTGACCGATTTCTGTAGTAAGAAATTCATCATTCCACATAACTTTGTTAGGTCCAAATGCTCCACCAGTAGGCGCGCCTGGGATACGTAAAACAAATTTACGTGCTCCGAACATAGGTTGCGTTGAAGTGTAAGGATGCCCTAATTGCATTGTCTTCCCTTCTTTAACCATAGCTAAAGCTCTTTTTACTACTTCTGGCTTTTTATACCAATTAGTTGATCCTGCTTGATCATCTGCNCCCCAAATAGGNTGTGGCCACCATTTCTCACCTAATGGTGTTTCCATGCAATCGCCATCTACCCATGCTTTTCCTTTGATGTCTGCAAATTTATTACAGTGGCCATCAGCAAATGATGCGCCTATCATAATAAACATTGCAACCATAGAAGTTACTAATGTTAATAATATTTTATTCATTTATTTTCCTCCATAATTCTCCATTTATATCTATCTAATAAACAGAAAATATTTATTTTAAGTTACTTTTATTATTCAGAAGGCAAGTTTGTCCAAAAAAACAAGGATTATCAAGTTTAAAATAAAAAAAGTTTATTAAAGTTTTATTATTTTGGGATGAATGCCCATAAAGAGCCTCTGGAATTTAGCTTTCCTGCAATCATTTCCGCTGCTTCTCCTTTACCTAAAAATAAATCAATTCTTGTTGCCCCTTTAATAGCAGAGCCGGTATCTTGCGCTATAATTAGATTAGCGTAGCTTTGAGAATCACCTTCTGTATAAAAGTCTTTTACATTAGCCCATAAAGGCAAATGATATGGAAGAACACTTTTATCTACCGCTGCAGAATGCATGGGCGTAACTATTAATCCGCTTGACCCTACTGGCCCATCTTTTTTTCTATCTTTAAAAAAGATAAACCTTTTATTTTTATGTCTTAGTGCGATAGCTTCTTCTTCATTTTCTTGCATCCATTTTGTTATACTTTGCATAGATATATTTTCTTTAGGTATAATTCCATCTTTAATTAAACTTCTACCAATAGAAAAGTAGTCTTGGCCATTATCTCCATCGTAACCTACAGATATGTTTTTTCCACTAGGTAGTTCAATTATTCCTGAACCCTGAATATGCAAGAAATATGCTCTCGCAGGATCGTCTATATATGCCAAAATATTATCTTTAAATAGGTCTTGTTTTTCTATTTCGCCTCTTGTTGCAGCCGGTACAAATTTATCTCCTTCTATAAAACCTTTGATTTTTTTATTTTTTAGCTCTTCCTTAAAAAGTCCTAGGTCTACAATAATTAAGTTATTTGGTTTTTTATAAATAGGAACGGCATTAGGGGCTTCTGAAAAAGAGGGCTCTAATCTGCCTTTTAGTTCCAATTCTATATAGCCTGTAAATAAGGCTTTCTTTTTTGTATCTTCTATTTTAACAAGATAAAAGCTGCTCTCTATTAAATTTTTTAACTCTCGACTATTATTAGTTTTATCTATTTTAATACAAAAAGATTTATATGCATTTATATCAATTAGAACATCAAAAAAATTAATTATATCTGAAGAATCTTTTTTCTGTATACTCCTACAACTTGCTTTAAAGGCTTTTTTAGCTGTATATATTTCTGCGTTCTGCCAACCTGGCAATTCAGAATATATTGTCTTTGTTAANATAATTTCATTGAGCTTTAGAGTCGATTCTTTTTGGTCGACAAAAAAAATTAGAGCTGTGCTTATGAAAAAAGAAACTAAAAATAAAAATATTATATTTTTTTTATTTAAACCCATGTAGCTATTTAGCTAGTCAANTTGATTTGCCGCAAAAAGCTTCCAATTTGGGTTGTCAGAATTTAAAGCTCTAGCAAAAGTCCACGTTACGTTACGATCTTTTGGTGNATCTNCGTTATCGGAAAAGACCGTTCCATCACTATTTTTTATTAAGACTCCCTCAGAAAAGTCAAATTCTACTCTTATGTAAGCAACATTTTCTATAACTTTTATTTCTTTAATATTTGAAGTATTTACTTCTATATTGACTTTATGAAAAGTAAGGCCATTCTCTTCTTTATTTAATATTGCTTTTTCAAATAATCTATAAACGTCATCCTCTAAATAAGAGATTAAAACTTTTTTCTTTGCTTCGTATTTTGAAATTAAAATCATTTTAAGAAATTTTTTAGCTCCAGAAATAAATTCCTNTTGATCAAAACTAGGATAAACTGTAATTAAATATTCTAGGCCCTCTCCATTTTCAACTTCTTCAGGCTCATAGGGCTTNGCAATATCTTTTTTTATATTTATCACATTTTCAGAAGGGCTTTCTTTTTTTTCAATTATAATTTTAGAGCCCGTTCCTAATATCCTATAGAGACGAACNGCTAAAACTCCCGCAATAACAGCAAATAATATTATATCAAAATAATTCAATTGTATTTTTTTCCATTTCTTAAATAAGATATAGTGTGCCTATTGTTTTAGGTAAAGAATAAACTCATATAAAATTACCTTTCCCAGATAGGCTCGATAATTTTTTTAAGCATGATAGAATGCTCTTTTTCTTCTTCTTTAGTTACAAAAGCAGAAATAAGCTCCAATTCTTTATGTACAGTTTCTGTGCCTTTTATGACAGAGCGCGCATTATTAGAAGGTTGTTTGAAAACCAAGCTAGATTGTCTACCGCCTGTTAACTCNAAATATACTTCTGCTAATAAATTTGCATCTAGTAGGGCTCCATGTTTATCTCTTTGGGATAAGTCTATTTCAAACCTTTTACATAGCGCATCTAAACTAGCCGCAGCACCAGGTATNGTTTGTCTCGCTAGCTGAACAGTATCTATNGCTTTATCTACATTNATAATAGGTAAGTTTATCAGCTTTAGTTCATTGTTTAAAAAGCCAATATCAAACCTTGCGTTGTGAATTACAAGCTCTGCTCCTTCTATAAATTTTAAAAAATCATAAGAGATGTCTTTAAAAAGAGGCTTATCGGTTAAAAANCTATCACTCAGGCCGTGCACTCCAAAAGCTGCTTCTGGCATAGTCCTTTGAGGGTTTAGATATGTATGCCATTCTTTTCCTGTAGGTATATTTATATCTAATTCGACACATCCAATTTCTACTATTCTATGCCCATCTAGTGGATTTAGCCCTGTTGTCTCTGTATCTAATGCTATTCTTCTCACTGAATTATCCTTAATATAATATTATGTACTTGGTTTCTTGTAAACCTATGCCCAATTCCCGAGTTGACTATAAANTCTGCTTTTTTTCTTTTTTCTTTATCTGANATTTGATTTTTTAAAATNTCACTAAATTTTTTTTCTGTCATATTTGCTCTACTTAATGCTCTGTATCTTTGCACAAAATAAGGTGCCGAGACAACAACCACATAATTACAAAATTTTTCCCCCTCCGTCTCAAACAAAAGAGGAACATCATAACATATCGCTTTAGACCTTTGTCTCTGTGCCTGCTCCCTCCATTTCTTTCTTTCAATACTTACTTGTGGATGAATGATTTTTTCAAGTTCGTTTCTTTTTTTCTTATCTTTAAAAACAAGACTGCCTAGTTTTACTCTATTTATATATTCTACATTATTGCTCTTAACCAAAGTTTCTTTAAACTTATGTCCAACTAAAGGAACAAGTTTTCCATTCGGTCCTATCAATTGGTGCACGCAATCATCAGCATTAAAAACAGGAACNCCATACGACTTAAAAATTTTTGAGGTTGCGCTTTTCCCCATAGCTATAGATCCGGTAAGGCCAATAATAATCATATAATTAACCGCTTCCTAGCTTTTCAATTACCTTGTTTCTCAATTCTTCTGTTACTTTAGCTTCTACGTTATACCACATTTTAAATGCGGGCGCCGCTTGATTTAATAACATTCCCAATCCGTCAATTGTTTTAAATTTTAATTCTTCTGCATTATAGATAAGTTTTGTTTTTAAGGGATTGTATACTATATCATAGACGATAGATTGTTTGTTCATAATTGATATATCTAATTCTAGCTCCTCCTGGCCTTTCATTCCTAAGCTGGAACAATTAACTAATAATGAACTATTTAACAATGCTTCATATGTATTNTCGTATAAATCTATATTCGCATTCGGAAAAAATTTCTTCATATCGGCAATTAAGGAAAGCGCCCTTTTCTTATTACGGTTTATAATTCTTATATCCGTTATATTTTCTCTTAAAAAAGACCAAATTACTGCTCTACTTGCTCCGCCTGCTCCTACGATAACTATAAATCCTTTTNTTTCTTTCCATNTAGGCGCCTCTATATTTAAGTGCTGCATAAAGCCAAAAGCATCTGTATTATATCCAAATAGTCTATTATTNTCTAATTTTATCGTATTAACGGCTCCTAAAGCTAACGCGTCATCATTTATTGTATCTAAATAATTCATTACATCTCTTTTATAAGGAATAGTAACATTTAAGCCTTTTATACTATTTTTGTGCATATTTTTNAAAAAAGAGGCTAGCTCNTTTTTTTTTGGTTCATATATATTATAATCTGATGNTATNCCATGCGCTTTCATCCAATATTTATGGATCACTGGAGATAGGCTATGTTTTATAGGGCTGCCAATTATGCCTGTAGACAGATTATTCTGCACTTTTGCTTCTTTCTTTAAATTCTCTTAAATATTCTAAAACTGCTGCTGCTGTTTCTTCTATCGATTTTCTTGTAACGTCTATTACTGGCCATTTATTTTTTACAAATAACCTTTTTGCCATCAATACCTCTTCTTTTATTATATCTTCCTCTATATAATTTGTTTGCCTGCTCTCTCCAACAGAAGAAAGTCTAGATTTTCTAATTTGTACTAATCTTTCAGGGCTAGTTGTGAGTCCAATTATTAGGCANTTTGAAGCAAAAAGGTTTTCTGGNAAAGGAACTTNTGGAACCATTGGNACATTAGCNGTTCTAATTCCTCTATTAGCTAAATACATTGATGTTGGAGTCTTAGAAGTTCGGGAAACGCCCACTAATATGACATCTGCTTCTTCTAAGTCATTAGATAATTGTCCGTCATCATGTGCTAAAGTGTACTGCATAGCTCCTATTCTATCAAAATATCCATGTGACAAACTATGTTGCCTCCCTGGCTCATCCATAGCTAATTCATATTTAAAATAATTTTCCATTGCTTCTACTACTGGGTCTAAAANAGGAATAATAGGAACTCCAANTTTTTTGCATCCCTTCTCTAGTATTTTTCTAAGATTTTTATCTATTAAAGTATATATCACCGGCCCTTTATTATTTTTTATTTCTTCTATTATTTTTAATAATTGTTTTTCTGACCTTACCAAAACCCAACTATGTTCTATGGGGTTAAAATTTTTAAAATGTGCGTTTGCCGATCTAGAAACTGTGCTTACTGTCTCACCTGTAGAATCTGAAATAATGTGTACATGTATATTTTTATTTTTTTTATTAATTTTACTAGCCTTTAATATTATATATAAAGTTATACAAATTTTATAACATGTTAATATTATTAATATAAATGTGTTAATTACATTAATAATAATTATAACTATATATTTAATAGGTATATTAGTAAAAAATTATAAATATATGGCAATTAAATACATATTTTATGTGTATAACTTTTTAATCCCCGTATTACCTATAACCTACTACTAATATACTTTATTATACTTAATATATATTTGATAGGAATTACTGTGGATAACATTGATAAAAAATCAGATTTAGTAAATATACTAACAGGAAAAGAAGTAAGTGATACTCCTGTGTGGATGATGAGACAAGCAGGAAGGTACCTACCTGAATATAGAGAGCTTAGAAAAAATGCAGGATCCTTTTTAAATTTATGTATGAATCCTAAATTAGCCTGTGAAGTAACCTTACAACCACTAAAAAGGTTCGATTTAGATGCAGCAATTATATTTTCGGATATTTTAACTATCCCAATGGCATGCAATAGGGAATTAAGATTTGTAGAAAATGAAGGGCCTAAATTAAAACCAATTACCACAAAGAAAGAAATTATAGATTTAAAAATTACAAATGCCGAATATTTAGAACCGATGTATGAAAGTTTAAATATTGTAAAAAGCAAGTTAGATAAAAGAAAAGCTTTAATAGGTTTTGCAGGAGCACCTTTCACAGTAGCAGCATATATGATAGAAGGAAGAGGAAATATAACATTTCCTAAGTGTGTGTCTTTTTTTAAAAACAATGAAAAAATATTCTTATTATTATTAGAAAAGTTAGAAGGATTTATAGCTAACCATTTAATAAAACAAATAGATGCAGGGGCAGAAATAATCCAAATATTTGAATCGCATGCAAAGATAGCAGGGGATGAAAAAAAATTTAGAGAATTTTGTATTGAACCTTTAAAACGCATTATAGATAAAATTAGAGAAAAACATCCAAATATTCCAATAATAGGTTTTCCTAGAAACGCTAGCCACAACTATTTAGAATATGGTAAATCTGTTAATGTAGACTGTATATCCCTAGATCAAAATGTAGATGTTAAATGGCTAATTAATAATCTAAAAATGATTAACAATCGTAATGTGTGTTTACAAGGAAATTTAGCACCCGAAATCTTATTGGAAGGAGGAGAAAAGATGATTAGTAGCGTAAACGATATTTTAAATTCCTTTTCCTCTATAAGACATATTTTTAACTTAGGACACGGGGTTATAAAAGAAACGCCCATTGAGAATGTAGAACTCTTAATTAAAACTATCAAAACTTGGAAAAAATGAAAAAAAAAATAGCAATAGTGTTGTTTAATCTTGGGGGACCAGATAAATTATCTTCCGTTAAACCATTTCTTTTTAATTTGTTTAATGATCCTGCTATAATAGGGGCTCCTAAATTAATAAGATATTTTCTTGCTAAATTAATCTCTTCTAAAAGAGAAAAAACAGCCCAAGAAATATATTCTTTTATGGGGGGAAAATCTCCAATTCTAGAGGAGACGTTGAGCCAAGCAAATGAACTACAAATAAAACTAGATAATGAAAAAGAAGAATACAAAGTTTTTATTTCAATGAGGTATTGGAAACCTTTTGTGGAAGAAACTATTAAACAAGTAATTGCCTGGAAACCAACAGAAGTAATTCTTCTTCCTCTTTACCCACAATTCTCCACTACCACTTCNGGATCATCTTTTCTTTCTTGGAANAGAGCAGCAAATAAAAATAAATATAATGTGAGAACTAAAATTGTTTGTTGTTACGCGGAAGATGAAAACTTCATNTTGGCTCACACAAAAAANATTCAAAAAACTTTAAATAAAATAAACAAAAACAAAAAGCAAAAAANTAAGCTTTTATTTAGCGCTCACGGACTGCCTGAAAAGATAATAAAAAAAGGAGACCCNTATCAGAATCAAGTAGAAAAAACAGTAAATAAAATTTTAAAAAATATGAATAATAAAGAATTCACCTACACTATTTGTTATCAAAGTAAAGTCGGTCCTTTAAAATGGATAGGCCCATCTACAGAAAATGAAATAATAAAAGCTTCTAAAAACAAAGACACTATAGTTTTAATTCCTATTGCTTTTGTCAGCGAACATTCTGAAACTTTAGTAGAATTAGATATAGAATATAAAGAATTGGCAATACTAAATGGCTGCAAAAATTATTATAGAGTTCCTGCTTTGGGGACAAGCAAAGAGTTTATTAATGGATTGTATGACNTAATCATAAAACAGAATAATAATAGCATATTAAATAAAAANATATGTAAGAATACATTTAAAGANTGTTTTTATGAAACATTTTGGGAAAATAAATGACTTTTTACTTATACGTTAAAGCTTTTCATTTAATCTCGGTTATTTCTTGGATGGCAGGAATGCTATACTTGCCTCGNCTTTTTGTTTATCACGCAAATGTAAAAAACACNAAGGAAATNAACGATACTTTTATAATAATGGAAAATAGGCTATTAAGATATATAATGAACCCTGCAATGATTCTTACTTGGGTATTTGGAATGGTTTTAGTTTTACACCCTCTATCTTCTGTAGACCATGCAAGCAAATGGTTTATTATTAAGTTTATTTTAGTGTTAATAATGTCAGGCCTACACGGATACTTTTCTTATTGTAGAAAAAAACTTTTACACGACAATGCTTTTTATAGCCCCAAGTACCTCAAATATCTAAATGAAGGGCCAACTATTTTAATGATTATAATCGTAATTATGGTTGTAGTTAAGCCTTTTAATTAATATTTATTTTGACATTTAATAATAAATTAATAATATNATTGTTCATATAGCTANAACAGCTAACATATTATGTCTCATAATAAAAAAATACCTTTTAAATAATTATCAAAAAANAAATAGGATTAATAATGCACCTTAAAGAACTAAAACAAATGTCTCCAGCAGACCTCATACTTTTTGCAGATAAAAAAGGAGTAGAAAACGCCTCTAATAGAAGAAAACAAGACATAATGTTTTCTATATTAAAAATCTTAGCAGATAAAGGTGAAGTTATTAATGGGGACGGTGTTATAGAAATTCTTCCGGATGGATTTGGTTTTTTGAGAGCCCCAGAAAGTAATTACCTGCCAGGGCCAGATGATATATATGTTTCTCCTTCACAAGTAAGGAAATTTGGTTTGAGAACTGGAGATACTATTGAAGGGCAAATTCGCCAACCTAAGGACGGAGAAAGGTATTTTGCTTTACTTAAAATAGATAAAATTAATTTCGATGCTCCTGATAAAGTTAGACACAAGGTACGTTTTGAAAATTTAACGCCTTTGTATCCTGAAGAAAGAATAAAATTAGAAATAGAAGGAGGGGCACCAGACAAAACTAAAGATAATTCTTGTCGGGTTATAGAGCTAGTAAGCCCAATAGGAAAAGGACAAAGAGGTTTAATAGTTGCTCCACCTAGAACAGGAAAAACGGTATTATTACAAAATATTGCGAATTCAATAGAAAAAAACCATCCAGAAATGTATATATTAGTATTATTGATTGATGAAAGACCAGAGGAAGTTACTGATATGCAGAGGTCAGTTAAGGGAGAAGTTATTTCTTCTACTTTTGATGAGCCTGCAATGCGGCATGTTCAAGTGGCAGAAATGGTTATTGCAAAAGCTAAAAGATTAGTAGAGCATGGAAGAGATGTAGTAATATTATTAGATTCTATAACCAGACTGGGCAGAGCTTATAATACGGTTGTTCCCTCTTCAGGAAAGGTCTTAACGGGAGGTGTAGATGCTAATGCTTTACAAAAGCCAAAAAGGTTTTTTGGAGCAGCTAGAAATATTGAACATGGGGGTTCATTAACTATTATTGCTTCGGCATTGATAGAAACGGGCTCTCGAATGGACGAAGTCATTTTTGAAGAATTTAAAGGCACAGGAAATTCAGAAATAGTTCTAGACCGGAAGTTAGCGGATAAAAGAACATACCCAGCAATTGATATTGCTAAATCAGGCACAAGAAAAGAAGAGCTTTTAGTCGATAAGGGAGACTTATCTAAAATGTGGATGTTAAGAAGAATTCTTAGTCCTATGGGAATGGGAGATGCAATGGAGTTTTTAATTGATAAATTAAAAAGCACAAAAAATAATAACGAATTTTTTGATAGTATGAATCAATAATTTACAAAGAAGATAGGAATTTTAAAACTTTTCTTCTTTCATCGGCACCTAATGAAATATACTTTTCTTTAGACAGCAGGGCTTCTCCTTCATGCCATAGTATAGCCTCGTTTAAAGAGTTTGCTCTTCCATCATGAAGAAATTTAGTATGCTTGTTAACAACTTTTACAAGGCCTATTCCCCATAAAGGAGGCGTTTTCCATTCTCTGCTTTCAACAGTTCCCTCTGCAAGTCCATCGTCTAGGCCAGGCCCCATATCATGTAGCAAGAAATCACTATATGGCTTTATAACTCTATTACTAAGCTCTGCATGCTCTTTGTGTTTTCCGGTAGTATATGTTGATACGTGGCAGCTTTCACAGCCAATTTTTGTAAATAGTAAACCTCCTTCAATCACTTCTTTGTCTTGAGTATTTCTTTGTCTTGGAACGGCTAAAGTTTGCATATATAATTTTAACATACTAATTTGTTTTTCTGATATTTCTGGAGAGCCCCCACTAATTTGATTAGAGCATTCTTTTTGTATTACCATACAATTTTGTTCAGGAAAAAAAGAGGATGTTAAGCCCATATCTTGAGATGCGGCGCCAGCTACGTGATGCAGTAAGGTTGCTCGATTTGCTTTCCAGCCAAATTTTCCTAACATTTTATTATTTGAGGGAACGTCATTAACGAAGTTTGCTCTGCCTGAAATGCTATCTTTGTCTATATCTAATATATCTTCATTTCTAAGGATGTCCTCTGCTTTTATCGCTTCTATTAATCCTAGGCCAAATACTGCCGGTGCAACTCTTCCTGAAAATTTTGTATTGGCGTCTAACGGGCCAAAGGAAAGAGAATGAAAAGTATAGTTTGGAACAAATAATTCTGCAGAGCTTTTGTCTTTGTATAAAACAGTTCTTTTAGAATAGCTTATTGTGGCTTTCCCTTCATAGGGTACGCCTAAAATTGATTTATCATTTAATTGAAAGCCATAATTAGGATCAGCTAAAACTTTATTGTTTTTATATATGCCTAATTTAATAACCATAGATCTAAATTTAGACCCATTCTCTGGAGGCCTTCCTCTTCCGTCTTTAACATGGCAGCCAGAGCAGCTAACTCTATTAAAAACAGGACCGAGCCCATCTAGGCTTTTTACGGAACTAGGAGCAGGAGTCCAAGAGCGTCGAAATAGGTGCCTTCCTCCCGTAAATTGACGCATTTTTTTTAGGTCCAAGGAAGGAATAGGCGCAGCAAAAGCTTCTCTCGTTTGTCTATCTACGGATATTTCTGCATCCATAATAGACGAATGTTCGCTACTGTTAATATTGTTATTAAAAAATAATAATACTAGTAGTAAAACAATGAAGACAAATATAGAGCTTTTTACTCGGATATATTTACATTCCAATTTAAGTCATTTCCTGCTTTTTTAATATATTCTGCGATAACTATCAGGTTACTTACAGTTTCTTCAGCAGCCATTCTGCCAGAACCATTTTTAGGCTCAGAAAGCATTTTGTCAAAGGGAATTGTAATATTATCTATAGAATTAGATGTTTTTTCTAATAATGCCATTATGTCTTTATGTAAAGAAGGGTTTTTTTCTCTAAGTAATTCAGCTACAGAAGGACTAAACATTTTAGAATTAATGCCCATGCCTAGATATACATTTTTAATACCATTAAAATTTGCTCTAATATCCTCATGTGTCTGGTCACTAAAACATGAATGTTCATCTTCTGGGTCTCCGGAATCGAGCGCAGTTGCTATTCTTTCTGAAGATAATTCAAAACCGGCAAGAGTAGCAATTCCTGTTAGTATTGAACCTCCGGGATCGCTTTTTGCAAGAAAGTTGACTCGTCCTTTTCCATTAGGCGTCCATTGTTCATTCAGCCAATCAATATGCTTTAAAAGCAAATTACTAGTTTGTTTAAGATATGTTCTTCGTCTCTCTTTAGTAATATCTGTGCCTACATAATCACTTGCTTTACGGTTTCCGGGACGTTCTAAAGAGTTGTCCTGACCCCAAAGTAAAAACTCTATAGCATGCCAACCAGTTGATACATCGGCATCATCTTCTGACATATTAGAAGCTATAATAGTTTTTTCATTCACATCATAAGATAAATTATTTATTATACCTGCTTTATCATTGCCCACAACATAATCAATATATGCTTCATTTAAAGGCCATGCATTTATAAGCCCTTCCGGGCCTTCTTCTCCATATTCATTAACGCCGTCTATTGGGCCTCCATAAAAACGGAAAGCCTCTGTAATTCCATAAACTTTTCTAGCTTCTATCCATTGGTTTTTAGCATACTGAAGTGTTTTTTCTGTGGGGTTTTCTAAAAATGTAATGATAGACTTATGCATATTGTATGTTTTTATGTGAACTGCACTATAATAGTGACTAACTAAATTTGCATAGCTTTTTGCAAGAACATCATTTTTATCATTATCGTCAGCGCCAGCACTATAATTAAAGAGCGATACTATAATAATTAGATTTAAATATACTAATAACTTTTTCATTTTTTTAACTCCAAGCATTAAAAGACTACTTATATAGCTATATATGAGACTAATTCGCATTGTCAACGAAAAACTAGGCATCAAAAAAGACAAAAGCCAGC
>NYVM01000053.1 GCA_002684605.1 Candidatus Pelagibacterales bacterium
AAGTTAGAGAGGTACAAGAAGTTAGAGAGGTAGAAGAAGTTAGAGAGGTAGAAGAAGTTAGAGAGGTAGTACAAAAAGTTGTAGATGTTAATACTGCTAAAATAATTGATAATCCTGTAGTAAATGATGACGAAGTCACTATTAGAAATTTAGGCCAAAAAATTGCTGCCAGTCCGTTAGCAAAAAGAATTGCTTTACAGAATAATATTGATTTAAAACATATTGTTGGAAGTGGCCCAAGAGGCAGGATAGTGAAAGCTGATCTAGATAATTACTTAAATAAAAACAGTAGCTTAAGTAATAAATCTAATTTTATGAGCAAAGATAATGTAAGTAAAAAAACATCTTCAATGAGAAAAGTTATAGCAGAGAGATTAAGTATATCTAAAAGAGAAGTTCCTCATTTTTATTTAAGTATAGATTGTAACGTAGATAATTTAATTAAATCTAGAGAAGAAATTAATAAAACTTTTGATAAAGAATTTAAGATATCAGTTAATGATTTTGTAATAAAAGCTATGGCTGCAGCACTATTTAATGTGCCTGAGGCAAATTGTACTTGGGGTAAAGATGAAATGATATTTTTCGGTTCTGTTGATATAAGTGTAGCTATTGCCGTGCAAGATGGGTTATTTACTCCTGTAATAAAAAATGCTAATTACTTAAATTTACGAGATATTTCCGTGCAAATGAAAGATTTTGTTTCAAAAGCTAATGCAGGCAAACTTTTACCAGAAGATTATGAAGGAGGAAATTTTTCTATTAGTAACTTAGGCATGTATGGAATTGATAGCTTTTCAGCAATAATAAACCCTCCACAATCAGGTATTTTAGCGGTAGGAAGTATATCAAAAAAGCCTATTGTTATTGATAATGAAATAAAAGTTTGCAATATAATGACGTGTCAATTATCAGGAGATCATAGAGCTATAGATGGAGCAGTTGGAGCAAGGCTTTTAAAAGAATTTAAGAGTTTAATAGAAAATCCTGTCAAAATGATTGTTTAGGTGAATTATGGTTAAAGACAATACTTATGATTTAATTATTATAGGAAGTGGACCAGGTGGTTACGTAGCTGCTATTAGAGCTGGCCAATTAGGATTAAAAACAGCGATTATAGAAGAAAGCCAACTTGGAGGAGTCTGCTTAAATTGGGGATGTATTCCAACAAAAGCCTTATTGAGATCTTCTGAAATAAAACATCTTATATCAGTATCTAAAGACTTTGGTATGAAAGTAGAGAATAGCTCGTATGATTGGGAATTAATAATAAACAGATCAAGAGAAATCGCCGATAAGCTATCAAAAGGTGTAGAATATCTATTAAAGAAAAATAAAATAGATGTTATTAATGGACGTGGAAAAATTTCAGGAGTTGGAAGAGTAATTGTTAATAATAATTTGTATACTGCATCAAATATAATTTTAGCAACAGGAGCAAGGCCAAAAAATATTAATGGCCTTTTATCAGATAGTAAAAATATATGGAGCTATAAAGAAGCAATGATACCAGACAAAAAACCGGAATCTATTTTAGTGGTAGGTGCTGGTGCTATAGGTATTGAATTTGCAAGTTTTTATAGTGATTTTGGAACGAAAGTTACAGTAATAGAAGCTCAAAATCACATTCTGCCTAATGAAGATAAAGATATATCTGTATTTGTAAGAAGTAAATTAGAGAAAGAAGGAATAAAAATCCTTACAAATACTAAAATTAAAAAGATAACTTCATTAAAAGATAATGTGAATGCAGAATTTACTATGGAAGATGGTACTATTCATAAGGAAAAATATTCAAAATCTATAGTATCTGTAGGAATTGAAGCAAATATTGAAAATATTGGTCTGGAGACAGTAGATATTAAACAAGAAGATGGTAGAATTATTACAAATTATTTTGGGGAAACTTCTCAAAAAGGTATATTTGCAATAGGTGATATTACTGGTGCACCTTGGTTAGCCCATAAAGCTAGTCATGAAGGTATTAACGCAGTTAATTACATTTTTAACCCTAAAGAAGCTTCTAATCATAAAAAAATAATACCTGGATGCACATATTCTCGTCCTCAAGTAGCAAGTATAGGTATAACAGAAAAAAAAGCCAAAGAGTTAGGTTTAAAATTAAAGGTTGGTGTTTTTCCATTACATGGAAATGGAAAAGCAATAGCGTTGGGTGAGTCTAATGGGTTTGTTAAGACAATATTTAATAAGGATAATGGAGAGTTAATAGGAGCTCATATGGTAGGACCAGAAGTAACAGAGTTAATCTCAACTTACGCTATTGCTATGCAACTAGAGGCAACTGAAGCAGACCTATTTAATACTGTATTTCCTCATCCTACTTTATCTGAATCTATCCATGAATCAGTTTTAGATGCTTATGATAGAGCTATACATATATAATTAAGGAAAATTATATGGTGAACAAGAAAGTTAAAGAAGATTATATATCTAGATCACATTTAACTAATATCAGTGAAGTACATATAAAAAAACCTGATTGGATTAGAGTTAAGGCTCCGATTTCAAATGGTTATTTGGCAACAAAAGATTTAATTNATAAAGCAAAATTGAATACTGTTTGTCAATCCGCTTCATGNCCAAATATTGGAGAGTGTTGGNATAAAGGTCATGCAACTGTNATGATTTTGGGAGATGTTTGTACTAGAAAATGTGGTTTTTGNAATATAAAATCAGGGAACCCTAATACTATTGATTCATTAGAACCTAAGAGATTAGCAATTGCAATATCACAATTAAATTTGAAACATGTAGTAATAACTTCTGTTGATAGAGATGATCTAATAGATGGAGGGGCTTCACAATTTGTTAGTTCCATTAAGGAAATTAGAAAAATTTCTTCANGAACTACTATAGAAGTTCTTACACCAGATTTTCAAAGAAAAATAGGAGCATTAGAAAAAGTTATAAATGCAAAGCCAGATGTTTTTAATCACAACTTAGAAACTGTTAGCAGGCTATACAAAAAGGTTAGAAGGGGAGCAAACTATCAACATAGTTTAAGCATATTAAAATTAGCTAAAGATATTGATCCATTTGTATTTACAAAATCAGGAATAATGGTCGGCTTAGGAGAGACATTAAAAGAAATAGAAAGTTTATTATATGATCTTAGAAGATCTTCTGTTGATTTTGTTACAATTGGCCAATATATGCAGCCAACAAAAAGTCATTTACCAGTTGTAGAATATTTGAAACCAATAGACTTTGATCATTTAAAACAATTAGCATACAAAATGGGTTTTTTATTAGTTTCTTCTTCTCCNCTTACTAGATCTTCCTATCATGCAGATGATGATTTTAAAAAACTGAAGTTAGCAAGAAATTTTAGCTTAAATGTTTAAATACTCTGTTAAAAAAAAAATGAATTATTCAAAAAAACAGATGTTTAATTTAATATCTGACGTTTCCAAGTATCCAGAGTTTTTACCATGGTGTGTCTCAACTAGTATTTATAATAAATCTAATGATATATTTTTTTCTGATATGGAGATTGGTTTTAAGTTTATTAAAGAAACTTTTACTAGTAAAGTAACACTTATAGAATCTAATAAAGTTTGTTCTGAGGCTGTTAGTGGAGCTTTCAAAAAAATGAATAATATATGGGAAATAAATTATATATCTGAACAAGAATGTGAAATAAATTTATCAATTGAGTTTCAGTTTAAATCGTTGATTTTACAAAATATTATTGGGAAGTTATTTGAAAAAGCTTCAAAAAAAATGATTACAGCTTTTGAGGATCGTGCATATGATTTGTATAAATAATTTATTTAAAATTATAANTGACTTATTTCACTTAAAATTAACTTTAAACATGTTTGAACTGTTTGTTTTCGAATAGTTTCTCGATCTCCATTATAAATAAGCTCTTTGTGTATTAGTTTATTTTTTATAGCCATAACATGATGAACTAATCCTACAGGTTTTTCTTCTGTGCCGCCACCTGGACCAGCTATTCCTGAAACAGCAATTGATATATCAATATTATTTTGTTTTAATAAATTCAAAGCCATAGCAGAAGCAACTTCTTTACTTACAGCACCATATTTTTTAATTTCTAACTCTTTAATACCTAAGAGATTAATTTTAGACTCGTTTGAATAAGTTACCAATCCACTACTAAATATTTCTGATGACCCAGCGTGCATAGTAAGGTATTGAGCTATCATACCTCCTGTACATGATTCTGCTGTTCCTAATTTCAAACTATTAAGTTTTAATTTTATTACTAATTCTTTAGATAAGTTTTCTAAATCTAATATCATTTTATAAAATACTACCAATTAAACATACTAGTATAGCAGCA
The DNA here is from genome assembly GCA_002684605.1 of Candidatus Pelagibacterales bacterium. The sequence continues at coordinate 4,331 of NYVM01000053.1, forward strand.
TAAATTCCTGCAAATACATCGTCTAACATTACTCCAAAACCATCGCTCATTTTTTTATCTGCATATGAAGCAGGCCAAGGCTTTAATATATCAAATATCCTAAAAATAATAAATGAGATAAATACTAATACTATATTATCCATCACAAACATCATTGCTATTAATTGTCCTACAACTTCATCTATAACAATTACACTTGAATCTTTTTCTCCTGTCAGCTTCTGATAAGTGTTAGAGGCAATTACTCCNAATATAAATAATGTCGGTATAAATAAAAAAAATAAATTATAGCTTAATAAGTTTAAATAATATCCTATCACTAACCCTGCTAATGAACCAAATGTTCCAGAGGCAATAGGTATGAAACCTATACCAAGTACAGAAACAAACATGGTGTTAAGGTTAATTTTCTTCATATTAAGCTGGCCTAGATATAGTTGTTAAACATTGAGCCATAATACCTTCTTTTCTGCCCAAAAACCCTAGCTTTTCAGAAGTCGTAGCTTTGATAGAAACATTATTATTAGAAATGTTTAACATTCTTGCAATATTATCCTTCATTTTCTCTCTATATTGAGATATTTTAGGCTCTTCACATATAATAGTAATATCGGTATGAAGCAAAACACATTTATTCTNTATTAACATAGATATAGCATGCTCTACAAAAAATTCTGAATTTGTATTTTTCCATTTTGGATCTTTGTCAGAAAATATACTACCTATATCTCCGCCTGAAATACAGCCTAGTATGGAGTCTACCAGAGCATGTAATACTACGTCAGCGTCTGAATGTCCTTTTAAACCCTTATTAAATTTAATATCTATCCCTCCTAAACGTAGATAATTTGTTTTTTTATTATCAAATTTATGAATATCGATACCCATACCTGAAAGTTGTATATATTTTTTTTGGTTGAACATAATTTTTCTTAAATTTTTTAAGTCAGATTTATTAGTAATTTTTAAATTATAAGTATTTCCAGGAACTGTATATACTTTACTAAATAAAGTAGAATCATCTGTTAAATTTCTTTTCTTATTTTTATTNTGTTTTGTTAAAATATCTTTGAACTTAAAACCTTGTGGTGTTTGTGCTAAAATTAGGTTTTCTCTATCTATATGTTTAGTAATTATATTTCTTGAAATTTCTTTTACAGAGTCTGTCACTTTTACCACTGGCACAACAGCATTATAGTTATCAAGTTTTTTTAGAACTANGTTAATAATACTGTTGTCAATATTTGGTCTAACAGCATCATGTATTAAAACATTTATAGGTTTAAATTTTTCTATATATTTTAATGCGTTATGGACAGATTCTTGTCTGGTCATCCCGCCATGAATTATATTTATTGAGCTAATATTATTTAAGTGTTTATTTGCTTGTTTTTGATGGCTCTTATTTATAACAACTACAACCTTAGCAATTTTTGGATTCTTTTTAAAGGTATTGACAGAATGATATATAACGGCTTTATTATTTATTATTTGGTATTGCTTAAGTATATTACTATCAAATCTTTTGCCTAAACCACTTGCTAGTATTATAGCTATTGTATCAATTTCTTTTTTCATATTATCTCAATATTTTTTATATAATTTAACATAAAATATTAAACTTATATATATATATATAAATAGACTAAAACATATTTATTCATTAATATGCCTAATTAATAGGCAGTTTTATGAAAATTAAGGTACTATAAATTATGAAGANCAATAAGAAATCCATTAAAGATAATTTAGATTTTAATATATTNCTTCATAATATACCTGCAGCAATACTTCTTGTAGACTANAAATTTAATATAGTTTTTATTAATTATGCTGCTGAAACCTTACTTGGAGAAACTAGCAATAGTTTATCGAATAAGAATTTAAAAAATTTTTTGTCTCTTGATAACCAGCTGTATTCNTTAATTAATCAGGTTTTAAAACAAAAATATAATGCAACACAATATGATATTACGATTAANGATTTTAAAAAAAAACAAATTTTAGTGGATATAGAAGCAGGATTATATAATGACAATTATATAATTTTATGTTTGCATAAAAGGTCAATTGCAGAACAGATAGATAGAAGAGTTGTACAAAAAAATACTCATTCTGTCTCTGCTTTATCTGCGTTAATGGCTCATGAAATTAAAAATCCATTATCTGGAATAAAAGGTGCTGCGCAACTATTAGAAGATGTAGTAGGTGATGAAGATAAAGATTTAACATCATTGATTGTAAATGAAGTTGATAGAATAGGAGAACTAGTTGATAGAGTAGGATCAATTTCTGATAATAATATAGTAAGTAGAACAACAATAAATATTCACGATATACTTCAGAGAGTTAATAGGTTAGCTAAAGCTAGCTTTGCTAAAAACTGTAATATTATTGAATTATATGATCCTTCCTTACCTGAAATATATGGGGATATGAATTCTTTAATACAAGTTTTTTTAAATTTAGTAAAAAATGCTGCAGAGTCAAAAAAAGATGGAGTTATTACTATCCAAACTGGCTACCGTCACGGCTTTAATATTCAAGTNTCTGGGAGTAACAATAGGCTAAAGTTGCCAATATTTNTTAATATAATAGATAATGGACCAGGTATACCTGAAGGAATTAGGTCTCATCTATTCGAACCATTTGTTACAAGTAAATATGGTGGTTCAGGTTTAGGTTTATCAATAGTTTCGAGCATAGTAGAAGAGCATGGAGGAATAATAGAAGTAAAAAGCGATAAAACTACAATTTTTACTGTATTATTTCCAGCCTTAGAGGAAGCAAAAAAATGAAAAAACCGTTAATTCTTATAGCGGATGATGATAATGCTATCCGGTTAGTTTTAGAAAAAAAATTTAATAGGTCGGGTTTTACCACAAAATCAACAAATAAGGGTAAGACCCTTCTTTCTTGGATAGAAAGTGGAGAAGGGGACCTTATTATAACAGATGTAGTTATGGAAGATTCAAATGGATTAGATTTACTACCTTTAATCCAAGAAATTAGACCTGATTTGCCTGTATTAATTATGAGTGGTTTAAATACTATAAAAACTGCAATTGATGCAAGTGCTGGAGGTGCTTATGAATATTTCCCCAAACCATTTGATCTGGATAAAGTCTTATCTGTAGTTATAAAAGCATTTAATTCTGATAAAAATAATTTAAATAAGCAAGTTACGGAGAGTGTACTAGACGATGATTTGCCTATAATTGGCAGATCAGCAGCTATGCAGGAAGTATATAGAATATTAGCAAAAGTAGTTGCATCTGATTTAACAGTGATGATAAGAGGTGAAAGCGGTACAGGTAAAGAGCTTATTGCTAGGGCTTTACATGACTATAGCTCTAGAAAAAACAATCCTTTTATTGCAATTAATATGGCAGCTATCCCAAGAGAATTAATAGAATCAGAATTGTTTGGCTATGAACGAGGTGCATTTACCGGAGCTGATAAAAAAAGCAAAGGTAAATTTGAATTAGCAGATGGAGGGACATTATTTTTAGATGAAATAGGAGATATGCCTATAGAAGCTCAAACTAGGCTCTTAAGAGTTTTGCAAGACGGATGTTTTACAGCAGTTGGTGGTAAAAAATTAATTTACACGAATATCAGAATTGTTACTGCGACTCATAGAAATTTAGCTGATATGATTAATGATGGGCTTTTTAGAGAAGATTTATATTATAGGCTTAATGTTGTACCAATTTTTGTTCCTCCTTTAAGAGAAAGATCTGATGATGTNCCATTATTAATTAATCATTTTATTGCTAAATTTACCGAAGACAAATCGGATAAAAAAAGTATTGACGCTGAGGCTATGTTTAAATTAAAAAATTATCAATGGCCAGGTAATGTGAGAGAGTTAGAAAACTTAATAAAACGTATTATTATTTTAATACCACAAAAATTAATAGATTTAGAGACTATAAATGCATATTTATCTAACTTAGAAAATATAAATTACAGAAATTCAGATAGCTCTCTAGGTGCATCAGTAGAAAAGCATCTAAACCAATATTTTGATCTACATAAAAATGAGTTGCCAGCAAATGGTTTATATGACCGTATAATTCATGAGGTTGAAAGGCCTCTAATAATTAAAACCCTTAAATTGGTACAAGGAAACCAATTAAAAGCTTCAGAGTTATTAGGAATCAATAGAAATACTTTAAGAAAGAAGATTATATACTTAGATATTAATATGGGAATTAATAATGTTAATAATTAAATTGTTATACAAATTATAGTGTTTTCTAATTTTATAAAAAACTACAAGCTTAATAAAAGTAATTCAGGTTTAAAAAGGTCCTGGCTATTAGGGGTTTTATCCTTACTGTCTGCTTTAGCTACTTTTATTGCAATGACTCCATCCGGAGATGCTAATAAATTTTTAATTCTATTATTATTAAATTTAGATTTAATTCTTTTAATTAGTTTAATTATAACAATAACAAAACGTTTAGTTAATATATGGTCACGAAAAAAAAGTGGCCAGTTAGGTGCGCAATTACATAGCAAAGTTGTAGTAATGTTTAGCTTGCTTGCAGCAGCACCAGCTATAGTTGTTGCTATATTTGGAGCAATATTTTTTACAGTAGGAATAGATAATTGGTTTTCAGTACAGGTACAAAATGCATTAAATAAGTCTTTATCTGTTTCAGATGCTTATCTAGAGCAAGCTCAGAAGCAAATTGGTACAGATGCCATTGATATTGCNGGTATGATTAATTCATCNGGCATTCTTAATGGTATTGAAAAACTTGATATNAAGAAAGAAAATGATTTAAAAAAATTTTTAAATCAAATTGCATATGAACGAAGTTTTACAGAGCTAATTATATTTGATGAAAATAGTAAAATAATAGCTGAGAGCGAATTATCTTTTCTTTTCAAATCTGACGTAAGGTTAGAATTGTTAAGTTTATCAAAATCTTCTAATAGACCAGCAATGAATTATTCGATTAATGAAAAAGAGAAAGTAGTTTCCGCAATATCACCTATCAATATTTTCGCAAAACATTATATTTATATCAGTAAATTCAAAGACTCAAAAGTAATAAATGATATAAAACTAGTTAGAAATGCAGTTAATAACTATAAAAGTGTAGAAAATAAAAAAGAAGGCTTACATATCACATTTACTATGATTTTTATAGTTGTTGCAGTTTTACTTATGTTTGTTGCNATATTAATGGGTTTGAATTTTGCAAATGGTTTAGTAATGCCTATTACAAATTTAGCAAATGCGGCAGAGCGTGTATCATTAGGAGACTTAAAAGTAAGAGTACCTGACTATGGTAATAAAGATGAGATAGCTGATTTATCAAAAGTTTTTAATAAAATGACTGAGCAATTAGAAAATCAAAGGAATGATTTAATTGCATCTAATAAAGAGTTAGAAAGACGAATAAGGTTTACAGAAACGGTATTAACCGGAGTTACAGCAGGCGTATTAGGGCTAGATAAAAATGGTAAAATATTCCTTCCAAATAGAACAGCATTAGATTTATTAGACTTAGATTCTAATAAAATAAATAATAGTTACTTAATTAATGTAGTTCCTGAAATGAAAGAATTATTCTTAGACTTGAAAAAAAATAATCTACCATTGGTGATGGGGGAGCTANATTTAACTAGAAAAAATAAAAAATTAACTTTAATTACTAAAATCACAATAGAAAAAGATAAAAATAAAATTCTTGGGTATGTTGTGACATTTGATGATATGACAGAATTTTTTAAGATTCAAAGAGTTGCTGCTTGGAGTGATGTAGCAAGAAGAATAGCACATGAAATTAAAAACCCTTTAACTCCTATTCAATTAGCTGCAGAAAGAATTAAAAGAAAATATAAAAGTCATATTACCTTAGANCCAGATGTTTTTCTATCTTCTATAAGTATAATAATTAGACAAGTTGATGGTATGAGAAAAATGGTAGATGAATTCTCTGCATTTGCAAGAATGCCAGTCCCAGTATACAAAAAAGCTAACTTAACAAACTTAGTAAAAGAGCTAGGTTCTATATCTCTTTTATCTAATAAACTTATTAANGTAGAAATTAAGACTCCTAAAAAAAATATTATTGCTGTTATAGATGAGAATCAAATTAGACAAGCTTTACAAAATATTATATCAAATGCAATTAATTCGATGTTGGAACAAAAAAAAATTAATAATACAAAATATGAGTTAGCTATAGAATTAAAAGAGAGAGTCAATAATAGATATGCTATATTGGTCATAGATTCTGGTATGGGTTTACCTAACAATATATTAGAAGATTTAACAGATCCGTATGTTACTACTAGGAAAAATGGAACAGGTCTAGGTTTAGCAATAGTTAAAAAAATTATGGAAGATCATAATGGAGAATTGATTTTAAATAATTTAAAAGATAATAGTGGTGTTTGTGCAAGTTTAGTTTTTTCTGATAGAGTTTAATTAGGATAGGGTTAATAATGAAAAGCAATATTTTAATTGTTGATGATGAAAAAGATATAAGATTATCTATCACTGGTCTTCTTGAGGATGAAAACTATGAAGTTAGAGCTGTAAAAAATTCGGATGAAGCTTTAGATGCAATTTCTGANCGGTTACCTGATCTAATATTATTAGATATATGGCTAGAAAATAGTAAATTAGATGGTATAGGTTTGCTAAATGAAATTTATAATAAATTTCTAGGAATTCCATGCATCATGATAAGTGGGCATGGTAATATAGATATTGCTGTTAACGCAATAAGAAATGGAGCGAGCGATTTCATTGAGAAGCCTTTTGAAGCGGAAAGGCTATTAATAACATTAGAGCGAGTTCTAGAATTATCTAAGCTTAAAAAAGAACATAAAGAATTATGGGTAAGAGCAGGAGGTGACCTAGAATTAATTGGAGAATCAAGTCATATAAAGAAAATTAAAAGTTTAATAACAAAGATTGCACCTACTAGGAGTAGAGTATTTATAACTGGAAAATATGGAACAGGAAAAGAAACTTTAGCTAGATTAATTCATCATAATTCTAAGAGATCTAGTGGTCCTTTTATATCGCTAAATGCAAAAATTTTATCTTCGGAATTGTTGGAAGAAGAATTACTTGGCGAGGAAGACAATNTGGGTAGAATCGTAAATATTGGAATTTTTGAACAAGCAAATAAAGGAACATTATTTATAGATGAAGTTGCAGATTTAACTTCAGAAGCACAAGCTTTTTTTGTAAAGGCTTTACAGGATAATACTTTTAAAAGAAAAAATGGAGAGATGAGAATTAATGTCGATTTAAGAGTTATTAGCTCTACNAGTATAGATTTAAATGAAAAAATTTTAAATAAAGAATTTAGTGAAGATTTATATTATAGATTAAATGTAATTCCTATTGAGATGCCATCATTATCTTCTAGAAAAGATGATATTCCAATTCTAATTAATTACTTTTTAAATAAAGCTTCTAATTTTTCAGGTGGAAAACAAATAACTATTGATCAACAGGCTTTAGTTGCCTTACAAGATTTTGAATGGAATGGAAATGTACGACAATTAAAAAACACAATTGAAAGAATATTAATCATGATTGATGATATATCTCTAAATGAAATAACATATGAGATGCTTCCCAAAGATCTATTAAATCTAGATGTTAAAAATAGTAACACATATGATAAAGATTATTTGTATTCATTAAATCTAAAAGAAGCTAGAAACATATTTGAATATGATTATATNATGAAAAATTTAAATAGATTTAATGGTAATATATCTAAAACCGCAAACTTTATTGGTATGGAAAGATCAGCATTTCATAGAAAGTTGAACAATATGAAACAAGCTAAGAAATAAAAGTAGAGGGACTTCTTATGAATATAATTATTTGTGGAGCAGGAGAAGTTGGTTATAATATTGCAAGACTTCTTTCTGATGAAAAAAATCAAATAACTATAATAGATCATGATGAAAAAAGAATAGAGCATGTATCAAGTAAATTAGATGTAAGAACCTTAATTGGTTATGCTTCACATCCTAATATTTTGAAAGAAGCAGAAGCTGATAAATCTGATATGATAATAGCAGTTACGCAGTCAGATGAAATTAATATGATTTCTTGCCAAATAGCTCAAGCATTATTCTCTGTACCTATTAAAATAGCTAGNGTTCGATCTGAAGCATACAATATNGAAGAATGGAGGTCTTTATTTGATACAGGACTTTTTGCAATTGATGCATTAATTTCTCCAGAGTATGAAGTNGCTAAATCATTTACNAGGTTAGTAGCTGTTCCTGGAGCGAAAGATTTAATATCGTTTGATGATGATTTAGTCAGGTTAATAGAGATTAATTTAGGTGAAGACTGTCCTGTAATAAATACTCCTTTAAATCAATTAACGGAAATTTTTCCAGATTTAGGTGCAAGAGTAGTATATATAGTTAGAGATGAAGTTGGCTTCATTCCAAATAAATTGAGTGAGATGTTGCCTGGTGATGACATATATGTAATGGCTGAGTCTAATAGAACAGAACGTGTACTATCTGTTTTTGGAAAGGAGACTGCAAGAGCAAGAAGAATTGTNATAATTGGAGGAGGNAGAACNGGATTAAGAGTTGCAAAGTCTATAGAAGAAAATGAACCTCAATCAATGATTACTCTTATTGAAAGTAACGTAAATAGGGCTGAATCTATAGCAGATGAATTGAATAAGTCTGTTATTCTTAATGGAGATGCTTTAGANAAAGAAATTTTAGAAGAAGCGAATATTGCACAAGCTGATTTTACATTTGCAGTAACTGGCAGTGATGAAATTAATACCTTATCAGCTATATTGGCTAAAAAATATGGTTGTCATTCTTCTGCTGCATTACTTTCAGAAGATAGATATAGTCCTTTTGTTAGCTCATTAGGTATAGATGCTATTGTAAACCCCAGAGAATTAACAGTTTCAAGAATTTTGAGATATGTTAGGAAAGGTAAAGTTTTCCAAGTACAAAGTTTAAGAAACGGAGAAGCAGAAGTTATAGAGTTAGAGGCTATAGAGTCGTCTGNATTGATTGGAGTTCCATTAAGAGATAAGCCTTTACCAGATGGTGTCGCAATTGGTGCATTAATTAGGAATAAATCAGTTATACTACCTACTGGNTCTACTACAATTGAAGTAGGAGACAGAGTAATAGTATTTGCTAAACATGATTTTATTACAGAGGTAGAAAAAATATTCTCTGTTGGTATTGGTTTTTATTAATATAAATCCTCAGGGATAAAGTTTGAAAATTCAACAGACATATAGTTTTATACTTATATTACAAATATTTATGAGTTTTTCTGCATTTGTAGCTATAGTATGGTCACTATTAATAGGTTGTAGCTACATTCCATTTTTACTATTACTATTAATATCTGTTTTTATCTTTGTTTCTATTTATATATTAAATAATGAATTTAAAATTATAGAATTAGATAAAAAATCTTGTGTATTATCTATATTCATAACTTGGATATTATTAATATTAATGGGCGCTATTCCATTCTATATTATATTTCCTAAAGAAAATATAAGAGATATTATTTTTCTATCAGTGTCACTCTCATCTACCAGTGGTATATGGACAGAAATTAATACTATAAATAATCCAGAATTTTTAATATGGCAGGCAATTTTACAATGGTTAGGTGGATTATGTACTGTTCTTGTAGGTAGTTTTTTTGTGGAAATGGTATTAAGAAAGAGAAATATCATAAACGACTATTTTTCTATTGAAAATATTAAAATAATTTTTTATTTATTTCTTTCTTTTACTATAATTTTTATTTTATTATTTAAATTATTTTCTAATAGTTGGTCTAATTCTATTCAGCTATCCATGGCGCTAATATCTACAAGTAATGCTTATCTTTCTAATGGAGATATTATAGTAGAATCAAATATTATAACAAAAATTATTATGCTTTTTGCAATGATTGTAGGTTCTTTATCAATTAGTTTACATTATAGGTCTTTTACTCAAGGAGTGTTATCTTACTTTAGAAACAAAAGGTTCAAATTGGCTTTTATATTAATATTAAGTATTACTTTATTTATTACTATGGTCACTTTTAACGACATAAAAATTCCCTTTTATGAAAAATATATTGATGTTTGTTTTTTAATTATATCATTTATATCTACTACTGGATTGATTCCTCATAATTTATATCAATATGGGGCGCTAGCTAACTTATTGTTAATTTTATCTTTATTATGCCTCATAGGTGGGTCTGTAAGCTCTACTACAGGTGGTATAAAGCCAACTAGAATTTTATATATCTATAAATATATTTCTATAGAGTTATTTAGATTAGGAAATCCTAGAAAAATTAAAGCTAAAGAAAAAATTAACTCTATAGATGAAATTTCTCAAATATTAATTTTTACTATACTTTATTTAGCACTAATTCCAATTTTAGCTTCATTAATTTCAATATTTAATATTAATTTTGAAGAAGCATTTTTAATAGTAATTTCAGCACTTTCTAATACTGGCATTGGCCTATTAGAAATAGCAAATATTAATTATTATCCCAAAACATTTATCGAAGTAATTTTATTATCTATAATATTATTATTTGGAAGGATTGAAATATTTATAACAATGATTTTAATATCAAGTATTTTTTGGAAAAAACTATGATGTTAATGTTATTAACATAATGAACAGTTGTTGGCTAATTCAACCTAACCTTATAAAGGATAGGTTAGTTAGGAGAAGCTCTGAATCTGCTTTAATAGAACTTAAATCTTTGGCAAGAGCTATAAATTTAAAACTTTTATATTTCGATGTATTAAGGGTAAAAAATATCAAATCAGGAACATTTTTTGGTACAGGTAAAATTAATGATATTAAAAGTAAATTAAAACAAGATAATAATGAAAAATGTATAATTATCATAAATACTTCTCTTAGCCCAATTCAACAAAGAAACCTTGAAAAACTTTGGAACACAAAAGTTCTGGATAGAACAGCATTGATATTAGAAATTTTTGGAGCAAGAGCTGTAACTAAAGAAGGTTCTTTGCAAGTTGAATTGGCACATATTACATGGCAAAAAACAAGATTAGTTAGATCATGGACCCATTTAGAAAGACAAAGAGGAGGAAGAGGCTTTTTAGGAGGTCCAGGAGAATTACAAATTGAGTTAGATAGAAGACATATAACTAGTAGAATTAAAAAAATAAAAATAGAATTAACTAAAATTAAAAAAACGAGAGAATTACAAAGAGCTAAAAGACAGAAATTATATCCTTTGGTATCACTAATTGGTTATACAAATTCTGGCAAATCTACATTATTTAACAAGATAACTGGATCTGATGAGTTTGTAAAAAATATGCTTTTTGCTACACTTGACCCAAAACATAGAAAAGTTAGTATTTTTAATAATATTGATTTTATACTATCCGATACAGTAGGTTTTGTTAGTGATCTGCCAACTGAGCTAATAGAATCCTTTAAAGCTACATTAGATGAGGTGATTTATGCGGATATAATTATTCATGTTCGGGACATTTCGCATAAAGATTATAATGTACAAAATGTAGATGTTTTAGAAATAGTGAGTGATATATTTGGTTATGATAAAAAACAAATACCTAATAATCTCATAGAAGTAATTAATAAAATAGATAAAATCGATGATAAGAATGATTATAGAAACACAAATAATAAGATATATATTTCAGCGCAAACAGGTGAAGGCATAGATAGTTTAATAAAATTAATAAACAAACGTATTAATATTAATCATAATAAAAAAAAATATTATTAATATACTCTTGACATTTTTACTTCTAAATCACACATACTAAATAGCAAGTATAGCAGTCTGATTAATAGAGTGCTAATATACATTAATTATAACAATAATATTAGGATATATGATATGCAATTTAGACCCCTTCATGATCGTGTTTTAGTAAAACGCATGGATAGCGAAGAAAAAACTTCTGGTGGAATTATTATTCCAGATTCAGCCCAAGAAAAACCAATGGAAGCAAAAGTTATAGCAGTAGGAACGGGTTCACGTTCTGAAGATGGCAAAATATCTCCATTAGATGTTAAAAAAGGAGATATTGTTCTTATCGGAAAGTGGTCTGGTACAGAACTTAAAATCGGTTCTGATGATTTAGTAATCGTTAAAGAGTCAGATATTATGGGAATAATGGGTTAATTTATAAATAAAATTAAGGAATTAATAAAATGGCAAAAGATGTAAGGTTTTCAACAGATGCTAGGGAGCGTATGCTTCGTGGTGTAGATATATTAGCAAATGCAGTTAAAGTAACTTTAGGACCAAAAGGAAGGAATGTAGTTATTGACAAGTCTTTTGGTTCCCCTAGAACAACAAAAGATGGTGTTACAGTAGCTAAAGAAATTGAACTTAAAGATAAATTTGAAAATATGGGAGCTCAAATGATAAAAGAAGTTGCTAGCAAAACAAATGATATTGCTGGTGACGGAACAACTACAGCTACTGTTTTAGCGCAAGCAATTGCAAGAGAAGGTTGTAAAGCGGTTGCAGCTGGTATGAACCCTATGGACGTTAAAAGGGGTATAGATATTGCAACAGCTTCGGTAGTTGCAGAATTAAATAAAAATAGTAAAAGAATTACTTCAAGAGCTGAAGTTGCTCAAGTAGGTACTATTTCTTCTAATGGTGAGAAGGAAATTGGTGAACTATTAGCTACTGCAATGGAAAAAGTAGGCAAAGAGGGTGTTATTACTGTTGAAGAAGCTAAAGGACTTGAGACAGAGCTAGATGTTGTTGAAGGTATGCAGTTTGATAGAGGTTATTTATCTCCATACTTTATTACAAATGCTGAAAAAATGACAACTGAAATGGAAGATCCTTATATTTTAATCCATGAGCAAAAATTAACAAATTTACAGCCTATTCTTCCTGTTTTAGAAAAAGTTGTGCAATCTGGCAAACCTTTATTAATTATAGCTGAAGATATAGAAGGGGAAGCTCTAGCTACTCTTGTCGTTAATAGGCTTAGAGGTGGATTAAAAGTTGCCGCAGTAAAGGCTCCTGGATTTGGTGATAGGAGAAAGGCAATGTTAGTAGATATTGCAACTCTTACAAATGCTCAGGTTATAAGCGAAGACTTAGGTATTAAATTAGAGAATGTTGACCTTAAAATGTTAGGTACTGCAAAGAGAGTTCACATAACAAAAGAAGAGACTACTGTAATCGATGGAGCAGGTAATAAGAAAAATATTTCTGCTAGAGTTAATCAAATAAAAGCTCAAATTGAAGAAGCTACTTCAGATTACGATAAAGAAAAACTTCAAGAAAGGTTAGCTAAATTAGCTGGTGGTGTTGCTGTTATTAGAGTAGGCGGAGCTACTGAAGTAGAAGTTAAAGAGCGTAAAGATAGAGTTGACGATGCAATGAATGCTACTAGAGCAGCTGTGGAAGAAGGTATAGTGCCTGGTGGTGGTGGTGCATTAGTTAATGCTTCTAAAGCTTTATCTAAAATAAAAGCTGAAAATAATGATCAAAAGGTTGGTGTTGAGATAGTTCAAAGAGCCTGTGAAGCTCCAATTAGACAGATAGCTGGCAATGCCGGTCATGATGGCTCAATCGTAGTTGGAAAAATCAATGATACAAATGATAAATCTTTTGGGTTTGATGCCCAAAGTGGAAAATATGTAGATATGATTAAAAAAGGTATTATTGATCCAACTAAAGTTGTGAGAACTGCTTTACAAGATGCTGCCTCAGTATCTGGTTTACTAGTAACTACTGAAGCTATGGTCGCAGACTCAGTAGAAGAAAAAGATGCTGGAGGTCCTGCAATGCCTGACATGGGCGGCATGGGTGGCATGGGCGGAATGGGTGGAATGGGCGGCATGGGAATGTAATTGCTGCTTATTAATCTATTTTATTTATTTAAATAGTAAAAAGAGCTATCTTAGTATAGGATGGCTCTTTTTTTTTATAAATTGTAAGGAATAAACATGAATAGCAAAAAGGTTGCATTTTTAGGTCTTGGAGTTATGGGATATCCTATGGCAGGGCATTTATCTAAGGCTGGTTATGATGTTACAGTATATAATAGAACAGAATTAAAATCAGATACTTGGTTAAAAGAATATAAAGGAAAAAAGGCTAGTAAACCATCTGAAGCAGTTAAGGGAGCTAAGGCTGTATTTGCATGTGTTGGTAATGATAAAGATATTAAAGAAGTCTGTGTAGGTAGTAATGGAGCATTTTCAGAAATGGAAAAAGGTTCTATTTTTATTGATAATACAACAGCTTCAGCAAATATAGCGAGGGAGCTTAATGCTGAAGCAAAGAAATATAATATATCCATTTTTAGATGCTCCTGTATCGGGTGGAGAGGCAGGTGCAATAAATGGTTCTCTAACGGTAATGGTTGGAGGTAATATAAATGTATTTGACGAAGCAAAACCCTATATTGAATCTTTTTCTCAAGCGGTAACTTTAATGGGAGAGAATGGAGCTGGACAATTAACTAAGATGGTTAATCAAATTTGTATTGCAGGTTTACTACAGGGACTTTCAGAAGGAATAAAGTTTGGAATGTTGTCAGGGCTAGATATTACTAAGGTTGTAGAAGTTATATCAAAAGGAGCTGCAGGTTCTTGGCAAATGCAAAATAGAGCTGAAACAATGTCTAAAGGCGAATTTGATTTTGGTTTTGCAGTAGAGTTAATGCATAAGGATTTACAAATTTGTATAAATGAATCTAAAAAAAATGGTGCAAATATACCAATAACAAATATCATCGATAACTTTTATAAAGACTTAATAGAAAATGGTAATGGTAGGAAAGACACTTCATCATTAATAAAGCTACTATAGCTTTTTAATTTTTCTCCAATTTTTATCTTTATTTTTTGAAGTACTTTTGATAAAATTTTGTTTGGTGTCATATTGTTCTAGCATTAATTTAAACCTATTTATAAATTTTTTATTTGCTTTTATTAATGCAATTTCAGGGTTAACATCTAAGTGCCTAGACAAACTTACAACAGAAAAAAGTAAATCACCTATTTCTTCTTCAATTTTTAATTGATCAATATTTGGTCTTTCTTTTTCTTCAATTACTTCGTTTAGCTCTTCTTTAACTTTATTTAATGGGCCTGTATAATTATCCCAATCAAAACACATTTCTTTGCTAATATTGCTGATTTCCAAGGCCTGCAGTAAAGAGCTATAAGACTTATTTATAGCATAAAAGGGGTTTTCATTCTTTTTTTCCTTACCTTCTTTTATTTTAATGCTATTCCATTGATCATTTAATTCTTTATCTGTTAATATTTTTTTATTTTTAAATACATGTGGATGTCTTCTTATTATTTTTTTACACAATGTATTAACTATATCTTGAAAACTGAAGTCTTTTTCGTCTTCTTTTATTTTAGAGTGTAATAATATTTGTAGAAGTAAATCTCCTAATTCTTCCTTTATATTTTCGCTATCTTTGTTTTTTATAGCTTCTACTACTTCATAGGCTTCTTCTATTAGGTAGGGTAAGAGGGATGAATGTGTTTGTTTATTATTCCAAGTGCACCCGACCTCAGGATCTTTTAATGTTTTGATTATTTCTTCTATTTTATCCATATTTATCATTTATCATCCTAGGCGCATAATGTATATTATCAGAAATAATATGAATTAAACTGATAACTATTAATAAGTATTACATTTAAAGCATTGTTTTAATTAGTTTAAATATATTATAAAACATGAGCCCTAAAATAAGCATAAATACTATACAGACAAAAACAAGTGATATAGTTTGAATAGAGGAAAAGCTTTCACCAAAGGATTTATATATATTAAGTCGTATAAAACCCAATACAAATCCAGATACAGTAAGATATAGTAATTTTTTATAAAATGATGTGGCTAAAATATTAGAGCCTATGATAGATGCCAATATCCATAGAATTGGATCTTTAATAGTTCCTAAAATTAATAGTAATAGAAAATCTGTAGTCATCATACTCTTATTACCATCCCATCTATGCCAGGCTCAACATTTTGAGGACATTTACTATTTAATTCATTATAATCGAGCCAATGACCCATATGTGTTAAAATAGCTTTTTTAGGTTTTAGTTTGTTAATCCATGACATGGTTTGATCAAAGTGTGAATGACTATAATGAGGCTCATATCTAACACAGTCTACTATCCATAAGTCTAGATTTTCCAATTTTTTCATAGATTCATCGGGTAAATTATTAACATCTGTTGAATAAGCTATATTATCAAACCTATACCCTAGGCTAAATCCTTTGCCATGAATTTGTTTGATAGCTTCAACATTAATACCTTGTATTGTATTGTTACCTATAGCAATAGTATTTGCTGCCAAGCTTGGCACAGCCGAACCATATTTATTTTCAAAAGCATAATCAAATCTACGCGTAATTTGATCTATTGTGTATTGATCAGAATATATTGGAAGTGGTTTATTATCTTTTCTTTGCCAGCAGAATGCGCGTAAGTCATCTATGCCATGTACATGGTCAGCATGCGAATGAGTATATAATACTGCATCAACGTATTTAATATTAGCATCGATCATTTGCATGCGTAAATCAGGACTTGTATCAACTAAAAAAGTTTTATTATTTTTTTTTACTAATATAGAAACTCTTCTTCTTTTATTTCTGCTATCATTAGGATTACATGGACCCCATATGTTTCCAATTAATGGAACTCCCCCTGAAGAACCACAACCTAATATGGTTACTTCTATAGTCATAATTTAGCCTTAGTAAATAAATTAAAAAAATTATTAGTAGTTATCTCTTTAGTTTCATTAATAGGCATTTTTTTTATTTCAGATACCTTTTTTAGGGTTTCCGTTATAAAAGATGGTTCATTTCTTTTTCCTCTAAATGGAATAGGAGCTAAATAAGGAGCATCAGTTTCTATTAAAATTCTATTTATTGGAATAATTTCACATGATTTTCTTATATTTTCTGCATTTTTAAATGTAATTATACCTGAAAAAGAAATATAAAAACCTATATTTAATGCTGCATCAGCTAACTTTTGACTGGCTGTAAAACAATGAATAACACCTGTAAACTTTTCTTTTTTATATTCAGTAGTTAAAATTTCTATTATATCATCATCTGCATCACGAGCATGAATAATTAAAGGCAATTTAGTTTTTTTACTTACTTCAATATGTTTATATAAAGATTTAATTTGAATATCTCTTTTACTATTTTCATAGAAGTAATCTAATCCTGTCTCACCTATCCCAATTACTTTATCATTATTGCATTGTTCTAAAATATGTTCCTTAGATATATGATCTTCATCTTCAGCATTGTGAGGATGAGTTCCAATTGAACACCATATATTAGTTTGTTTTAATGCTATATTTAAAATTCTTGGAAATTCTTCAATTTTAGTACAAATAGTTTGCATTCCTAATACATCATTTTTTTTTGCATTATCTAGCATAATACTAAAATCGTCTTTAAAATCTGTAAAATCTAAATGACAATGAGTATCTATTATCAAACTATGACTCCTTTTTTTCTAGTCTTGGGAACACACCTTCTGGTTTAGGAAGAAGTGCTTCAGGACATAACTCATCATTAAAATGTTCATATTGTCTTTTATTATTTGGTATTGACAGCTGGTCAAGTATTTTATTCGCTCCAATAGGTATAAAATTAAGTGCTATTAAACTAATTTTTTTTATTACGGTACACAAGACATATAAAACAGTATTCATTCGTTCTAAATCTGTTTTCTTTAACGACCAAGGGGCTTGCTCATCAATATATGTATTGCACTTTCTTATTACTATCCAGAGCTCTTCTAATGCGTTAGTAACTTGGTAATCATTCATAAATTCTTTTATATTGTTATTAATTGTATTTATTAGAGACAATAATATTTTATCTTCTTCATTATAGACTGTATATCCTGGCATAGATGCATTATTGTTTTTATAAACAAATGACAAAACTCTCTGAGCTAAATTACCATAATCATTTGCTAAATCTGAATTAACTCTTTTTATAAGNGCTTCTTCTGAAAAATCTCCATCTTGACCAAACCTTACTTCTCTTAATAAAAAGTATTTAAATTGGTCTAAGCCATAACTATTAATTATATGATTAGGACTTATTACATTTCCTGTCGATTTAGACATTTTTTCTCCATTTACTGTCCACCAACCATGTGCGTATATTTTTTTTGGTAATTCTATATTTGCAGCCATCAAAAAAGCTGGCCAATATATTGCATGGAAACGAAGTATATCCTTCCCTACTACATGAATATTAGCTGGCCAATATTTATTCCAGTTTTCTGAATTTGTGTTTGGATAGCCTACGCCTGATAGGTAATTTGTTAGAGCGTCCAGCCAAACGTATATTATATGCTCATTATTTGAAGGTACAGGAATTCCCCATTTAAATGTAGTTCTTGATATAGATAAATCTTCTAATCCTTTGTTTACAAAACTTAATACCTCATTATATCTACTTTTTGGTGATATAAAATCTGGATTATCTTTATAAAATTTTAATAACCTATCTTGCCAAGCTGAAAGTTTAAAAAAATAAGAAGGTTCTTCTACCCATTCTACTTCAGAACCATTTGAAGCAATATTTTTTCCTTCAGAGTTTTTTATAACTTCATCACTAGAATAAAAAGCTTCATCTCTTATTGAATACCACCCTGAATATTTATCTAAGTAGATATCACCAGTATTTTCTAATTTTTGCCATAAATTTTCTACAGCCTTTTTATGTCTTAACTCCGTAGTTCTAATAAAGTCATCATTATGTATTTCTAATTTATTAGTTAATTCTATAAAACTTTTAGAAACATTATTTGTAAACTCCTGAGGCGNTATNCCTGCAGCTAAGGCAGATTTTTCAACTTTTTGCCCATGCTCATCAGTTCCAGTCAAAAAATTAACATCTTTACCTAACCATTTGTTATAATTTGCAATAGTTTCACAAATAACTGTAGTNTAGGCGTGTCCTATATGAGGAACATCATTCACATAATATATTGGTGTTGTAATATAGAAATTATTATTTGATNTATCCATTATACTTTATCCAATATATTTTCTTTAATTTTTAATTTTTTAATATTCTCAATCAAAGTAATTATAGCTTGTTTTTTATCTAAATTAAAATCTGTAGTTTTATTTATTTGCATAAAAATGTTTTCCCATAAGGTAGGTAAGTCTGCAATATTAAAATTATTTATAAGATATTCTTGAGCATTTTTTTCATTAGTAGAAATATCTAAATCAATTAAGCTTAATGATCGTCTATAAGTTCTATTTAAAAATACTGTAATTAATAAATTTAATATTTTAATACCAAATACATTTTTTTTACTAATAATGTTTTTTAATAATATATCAACAATATCTAAATCAATATTTGTAATTTTAAGAAAAATATTAATTAAATGATCATATATTTCTAATCCATTATTATTATAAATCATCAATGCTTTACCAGGACTACCATTAGAAATTATATTTAATTTATATAAATCTTCTTCATTTTCATGCTTACTGTTATTTTTTATTATTAATTCAGTTTCATGANCTTTTAATGGAGAAAATCTTAATGTTCTACATCTTGANCTAATAGTATCTAAAACATTAGCCTTGTTACTTGATATTAAAATAATTAAACAGTTTTTAGGAGGCTCTTCTAATATCTTAAGTAATGAATTAGNCCCATGTTTATTTAAATTATCTAAACTATCTATTATTGCAATTCTCCAACCTCCCTCACCAGAAGTCTTTGAAAAAAAAATTTCTAACTCTCGAACTTTACTTACAGGAATTATATCTTGGTTATATGGGTATTTATCTACTTCAATTCTTTCAATAATTTTTAAATCAGCATGCGTTCTTTCAGAAACCCTATTGTGAATTAAATTGTTTTCTTCAAAATTAAAATTTAGGACGTTAATAGGCATTAGTTCTGAATCAGAAAATAATAAAGGTGCATTACTAGTAGCTTTATTCTGCGATAGAATAGAGCGCGCAGCACTATAGGCAAATGTAGCTTTACCTATTCCTGGAGGACCTTCCAGAAGCCATGCATGATGTAAGGAGTTACTGAAAAAAGCATTCTGAAAGATTTCTCTTTCATTCTTATGTCCAATAAAGACTTTTGTATTTTTAGGGTGTATGTTTAATAGCATTATATATTATTCTACTAAGTGATAATTTTATTTAGATTATTTAAAATTATTTTACCTATATTTTCTACAGTGTCTGAAGCATTAATTAAAATATATCTTTTTTTTGTATTTGCTAAACTTAAAAAGTAAGCTCTTATTTTTTCATGAAAATCATTATTAAATTTTTCGTATCTATTCTTCTTATTATTATCTCTTTTATTAGCTCTAATTAAAGANTCTTTAATATCCATATCAAAAATAAATGTTAAATCAGGTGTGATATTTTCTGTTACTTCTTTAATTANATTCATTAAAAATTTTTGATCTACTTCCTGAGCATGCCCTTGATAAGCCATAGTTGAATCTATAAATCTATCACAAATAACAACTTTATTATGTAATAAAGATGGTTTTATGACTCTTTTTATATGCTCCCTTCTTGCGGCGTTATGTAATAAGGCTTCTGTAATACTATCCCACTTATCTATAGAACCTTTTACAAGTAATTTTCTAATAGCTTCAGATTCCTTACACCCTCCAGGCTCTCTAGTTAAGACTGCTTCTATATTATTAGATAATAAGTATTCATATAACATTTTTGCCTGAGTACTTTTTCCAGTTCCTTCTCCACCTTCAAATGTAATAAAAAAACTTTTAGATACCTTTTTATTGATCATTTAAGAGGGTTTCCCCATATTAAATATGAAAGAGATCCAAATAATCTGCCTATAGGCCCTNCTTTATTAATATTATATTCTGGAAATAGTTTGTGCTCAGAAACTAATTCTCCCTTATTATTCTTGATTAATAATTTTGCAACAGGTGCATCTTGATTTAAAGGAGGTATTAAGGGAGCGACATACTTAATAATAGCCTTTAGATCATTATTATTATTAGCTTTAGATAATGTTAAAATAACTTTTTCTTTTACCACAAGAGGTACTGTAGGCCTATTTCCTAGCCAAATATTTGCAGAATCTACTATTTCATTCTTTTCAAACAATACTATATTTTTATATTCTCTAAATCCCCAACTCAATACTCTTTCAGCTTCTATGCTTCGTAATTTAGTTCCTTCNATTCCATTTAAAACTAAAATTAGCCTCCTTNCATTCTGAATTGCTGATGCAACTACTCCATGACCACTAGCTTTTGTATAACCAGTCTTTANGCCATCTGCACCTATATCGTCATATAATACTGGGTTTCTATTAGATTGTGCAATACCATTATAAGAGAATTTTTTTTCTGCAAAATAATGCATATAATCAGGAAAATCCTGATAAAGTTTNTTAGAAAGTAAAGCTAAATCTAAGGAAGACATAAGATGTTCTTTATCTGGCCAACCAGTAGAATTAGTAAAATAACTATTTTGAAGTCCTAATTCTCTAGCTCTTTNATTCATACTATCNGCAAAAGCNTCCTCAGAACCGTTTAAAGCCTCTGCAATAACAATGCATGCATCGTTTCCTGATTGTATTATTATACCTCTTAATAGGTCTTCAACAGTAACTTTTGTTAAAGGTTCTAAAAACATACTTGATCCACTTGGCGCTAATTCCTTACCATTTTTTTTATCTTTTTTTCTCCATGCATTTTCACTAACTACTAATAATGTATCAAGACTAATTCTATCCTGTTTTATAGCTTCAAATGCCATATAAATTGTCATTAATTTACTCATAGAGGCAGGAGCCATAGACACATTAGAATTTTTATTAAGTAATATTCTTCCGGTATCATAATCCATTAAGACAGCATATTTTGCTGAAGTATTAATAGTTGTCTCTGATAAAGATTGCTTTAAATTAAATAGGCATAAAATCATAATACTTAAAAGTATTTTAAAAAAGTAAATTACTGGTATTTTAGACATAAAACCTCCTAGATAAAAAATTATTAAAAATTATTCTATAATTACTTTCGTGTTAATTTTATTATTTTTTAGTTTTCTTTGAACATATTTTATATTTTCATTATTTTGAATAGGCCCTATTTTAACTATATATAAAATTCTATCATTTATATTAACAGTATTAGTAAATACTTTATAATTAATATAATCTGTATTTCTAAGCTTATCTGATAGTCTATCTGCATTGCTAGCTTCTTTAAAGACCCCTACCTGTAAAAAATACTCTTTATTTTGTTTTACATTGGTTTTTAATAGCTTTTTACTATTTTTTACCAATAAATGTTCTCCATAATCAATTACTTCTACTCTAACTTTTCCTGTGCCTTTTTGAATTATTCCTAATAACTGAGCTGATTTATAGGATAAATCAATTATTCTATCGCCGACAAATGGACCTCTATCATTTATTCTTANAACTATACTTCTATTGTTTTCTAAATTTGTGACCTTTACTAAGCTTGGAATAGGCAATGTTCTATGAGCAGCTGTTACAGCATATTGATCAAAAATTTCTCCATTTGCAGTTAATTTGCCATCAAATTTAGGACCGTACCACGATGCAATACCTTCTTCAAAATAATCAGGGTCTTCTTTTGGAATATATTGAATTCCATTTATAGAATATGGATTGCCAACTTTATAATAAGGAATAATTTCTTTTTCTTTTTTATAAATAGTATTATCTTCTTCATTTTTTGNAGTATTAATAACCTTTTTTGATATATGGTTAACTAAATTTAATTCAGCACATGCAGATAAAAAAAATAATACTAATAAAAGAAAAATATTTTTCAATATTTTATCCTGTCTGCTAGAATTCCAATAGATAATGCATAATAGGTTGATGCATTATATTTCTTTATTGTAAAAAAATTATCATATACGAGAAATTTTTTACCTTTAATTCCATCAGGCAGCACAAGGTATGCTTTTAAATTTAAATAAGGTAACTTTGTTCCATCAATTCTTAATATATTATTATCGGACCAATATTTTAATGTTTTAGNTNCATTTTTATTATNTATATANGATTCTANAAATTTATTAGAGACTNTAACTTCTCTTCCCCAGGTTTTNGAATTATCCCATCCATGNGATTTTAAATAAAAAGCTATAGAAGCAAATACATCTAAGTGATTATTCCATATATCTTTTCTACCATCTTTATCAAAGTCTTGAGCATATGCTAAATATGAAGATGGCATAAATTGACTTTGCCCCATTGCTCCTGCCCATGAACCTGTCATGTTTTCTAATTCTATATATTCTTTATCGATAATTTCTATTGCATCTAACAACTGTTTTCTAAAAAATTTTGCTCTTCTTCCTTGAAAAGCGAGTGTAGTAAGTGAAGATATAACTGAAAATGATCCTGTATACGTTCCATAATTCGTTTCTATGCCCCAAATAGACAAAATAAACCTTGGTTGAACTTTATATACCTCTGCTATTTTAAATAAATCATTTCTATATTGTTCATATTTTTTTTTACCAATGTTAACTCTAGTATTATTGACGGTTCTTTTAAAATAATCATTAAATGTAATTTGAGTTTCAGGTTGTTTTTTATCTAATTTTTTAACTTTAGGAGTTATGATAACATTATCCATAGCTCTATTAAATGTTTCCTCTGATATACCACGTTCTAAAGCATCAGATTTTAATGATATAAGCCATTTATCATAATTATTTTCATTAGAATATGAATCATTAGTAAACAATAGAAAAATAGAAGAAATTAATAGAATTTTGTTATAAATAAACATATTTAATAATAACATTTATAATTATAAATTCATGTAAAAAATATAAAATATATAACTTTTTACTTTTATAATATTAAATTTAGTTTAGAAGTATAAAAATACTGGAGAGATGGCTGAGTGGTCGAAAGCACTGGTCTTGAAAACCAGCGTACGTGTAAGCGTACCGTGGGTTCGAATCCCACTCTCTCCGCCATTATATTTAAAATAATCTAGGAAGTAATGTTTTTAATAATAGATTTAAAATAAGTTAATTCAGTATCTTTTGTATCCCATGATGAAACAAACCTTGTTAAATCTTTTTTACCATACCAGGGATTAAACATAACATTATTCTCTCTTAATTTGTCTTGTATTATCATAGGAATGCAAGCAAATACCATATTAACATCAACATTATATTCAATTGTAACATTATTAATTTTTTTTAATAATATCATTATATCTTGAGCATACAAATTAGCTTTTCTTGCTGCCTTTAGCCAATTCTCATCTTCTATCCATTTTATAATTTGACCAGACACAAATTTATTTTTTGACCATAAATGTCCCGTTCTTTTTTGGCGCCTTTCTAAGTCATCAATAATTTCTTGATTAAAAACTATGATAGCTTCACAAGAAATAGTTCCATTTTTTGTCGTACCTAAGCTAAGTATGTCAATTCCATTTTTCCATGANAATTCTGCTGGTTTAACATTTAAAGAGGCACAAGCATTTGAGAATCTTGCTCCGTCCATATGAGTTCTTAGATTATATTTTTTTGCAGTATGTGTAACTTTATTAATATCATCAGGAGTATATATTGTTCCTAACTCACTTGCTTGTGTTAAACTTATTACTGAGGGTAAAACTTCATGTATTCCATGTAATCCATGATTATTCATTTTAGTAATAAGTTTTTTTTCAGTTATTAAAGCATTATCTGTTGGAATAGTTAATAATTTAGCACCACCCGTAAAAAACTCAGGAGCGCCACATTCATCCCCTCCTATATGTGCATCATCTGAACATAATATACCTCCATAAGGNGGGCATATAGAAGATAGTGCTATCGAATTTGCTGCAGTTCCCGATGAAACAAATATTACCTTTAAATTGGTTTCAAATAAATCTGATAACATTTTAGTAGCTAATTTTGTTACTTNATCTGCACCATAGGCAGGAGAAGAATCTTCATTAATAACCTTTAAATAATCAATAATTTCNGGAAATGCAGATGATTGATTATCAGATTGAAAGTTTAATTGATCCATTATATTATTTTGCACCTGTAATTTTTTTAATATGATCTATCATAGCCATCATACCTACTTGTCTTCTAACGGTTAAACCGGGACCAAGGCCAAGTTGATCAACTATACTGTGTTTTAAATCTTTTATTTCATCCTGAGAATGTCCACTCATAGCTTTAGTTATAATTGCAACCAAACCTTTAACAATTGCTGCATCACTGTCACCTCTAAAGAAAAATCTATCATTTTCTTTTTTATGAATGATCCATACCTGAGCTTGACAACCAAACATTTTATTAATTTCAGTTTGTTCATCAGCATCAAATGAAGGTGTTTTATTTCCAATATCAATTAAATATTGATATTGACCCATCTCTTGCTCTAATTCNTATACTGCGGTTAAGTTCTCTGCATAGACTTTTAGTTCTTCAATCATNTAGCATCCTTATTATTTATAATTAATTGCTTTTTGAAAGCTAGGTCTTGCCTCAATTCTCGATAGATAAGCTAAAATATTACTTTGTTCTTCATTAACACATTTTAGTTTATTAGACATATATAGAGCATGACCTAACATAATATCAGCAGCAGAGAATTCTCCAATGAGATATTCTTTATTTTCTAAACTTTTATTAATAGGTAAAAGCGACTTAGATAACAACCTTTGAGCTTGCCCAAGAACTTCAAGATTTCGTCTTTCTTCTGGCAATATAATAGTGTGTACAACAATAGTATTCATAGGTGGCATTACCATTCCTTCACAATAATGAAACCACTGAAGATATGAAGGAAATAAGGGACTATTAATTTCAGGTTTTAATTTATCTGGCGCATGTCTTGCCAATATATACTCCACAATTGCTCCTGACTCATATATAGTAACTTCATCACCATCATCAAGAACAGGAATTCTACCCAATGGATGCTTTTCTCTGTGAGCNTCTGATTTTAAATCTGAAGGNTGGAATTTCATACTATTTATTTCATAAGGTAACTTTAGTTCTTCTAATAGCCATAATATTCTTCCTGCTCGTGAATTGGGAGCATGATGTAATTTAAGCATTTTTTTTCATCCTTATTTTATTANTAATACCACATTTTTTAGCTAATTTGACTTTTACATTTTATTAATTAGTATAATTNGTATGGNATTCAATAAAAAAAAAATTTTTAGAACAAATAATAATAAAAAAACNTATATATTAATTATTATTTTAATATTATTGNCAACACTTTATTTCAATTATTTTTAATTAATATCTTTCTACCATAGTCCTAGTGTCCTACCATTGCCTGCTAAAATAGCAAAACATGTAATGATGTGAAGTAATATCCAAAAACTTCTAAGTGTTAAAGCACGTTTAACATCCTTTTGTTTTATAGGAGGGTTAATAGGAGCATCTGTATCATTTTCTCCTATAGGCATGCCTACAGTTCTTGCCCAAAGCCTAATCCATTTACGTTGACCACTCATGAATTCACCAATAAATATGTTTTTACTAAATTTTTTATTAATAATCTTAGNAACTTAAAATATAGATACGCATCCAGATAATAAAATAAAGCAAACAAATGTATATAAAATATTTTTCATATGTAATTTGTACTAAATAAATTTGATTTAATCAATTAAAGGCCAATAAATTTAAGTTCTTATTTTATATCCTGTTTTAAACATATAAAATATTATTAATAAACAAAGGCTAGCAAAGCTAATCGTCGCGATGATACTTATAGCAAAACTGAAATCAGAGACATTAAAAAATGTCCATCTAAACCCTGAAATCAAGTATACAACTGGGTTAAACATAGATAGTTTTTGCCAAAATAAAGGAAGCATAGATATTGAATAAAAACTTCCACCTAAGAATACTAGTGGAGTGATTATTAACATAGGTACCAGATTGAGTTGTTCAAAATTTTTAGCCCACAAACCTATAATAAAGCCAAATAAGCAAAAAGATATGCAGGTTAATATTAAAAAAATTATCATATAAAAAGGATGCATAATATTTAATGGAACAAATAGATGNGCNGTTANCAAAATTAATATACCTATAGAAAATGATTTAGTAGCTGCTGCTCCAACATAACCTAATATAATATCTATTGTTGATACAGGTGCAGAAAGNAATTCATTAATTGTACCTATAAATTTGGGAAAATAAATGCCAAATGAAGCATTTGTTATGCTTTGCATCAATACAGAAAGCATAACAAGACCAGGTACTATAAAAACTCCGTAACTAATATTATCTATAGTCTCTATTTTAGAACCAATAGCGGATCCAAATACGACAAAATATAAGATTGTTGAAATAACAGGAGCCAATAAACTTTGAGATATTGTCCGAAATGTTCTAGACATTTCGAACAAATATATGGCTTTAATGGCATAAATATTCATATGTTTATTCCTTAACAATATTAACAAAAATATCTTCAAGAGAACGCTGTTTTGTTTGTATGTCTTTAAGTTTTATTTTTTCAGAATTAAGATCATTTAAAAGCATAGTAATACCTGTTCTATCTGTATTANTATCATAAGTATAAGTTAGAGTCTTTCCATTATTACTAAGTTTTAATGCATATTTATTTAAAGAATTTGGAATAACTGTTAATGGTTCATTTACAAAAATATTTAATATTTTTTGTCCCATTTTTTTCATAAGAATATCTTTTTCTTCAATTAATAATATTTTTCCATCGTTAATAAATCCAATTCTATCTGCTATGTTTTCTGCTTCTTCGATATAGTGAGTTGTAAGAATTATTGTAACACCTTTTTTCTTTAAATTAGAAATAATATTCCACATGTCTTTTCTTAACTCAACATCTACTCCAGCAGATGGCTCATCAAGAAAAAGTATTAAAGGTTCATGACTTAATGCCTTAGCTATTAANACTCTTCTCTTCATTCCACCTGATAATTCAATAATTCTAGTGTTTCTTTTTTCCCATAAAGATAGTTGTTTAAGAAGGCTTTCTATATAAAAGGAATTTTTTGGTTTTCCAAAAAGACCTCTAGAAAAATTTACAGTTCCCAATACAGTCTCAAATTGTTCTATTGATAGTTCTTGAGGAACTAAACCTATGATACTCTTTGTTTTTAATGAATCTTTTATTACATCTAAATTATCAATTGTAACATCACCACTAGATTGTTTAGAAATACCAGTTATAATAGAAATAAGGGTGGTTTTTCCTGCTCCATTAGGGCCTAAAAGAGCAAAAATTTCTCCTTTATTTATATCTAGAGATATATTTTTTAAAGCTTTAAATCCGCCTGGATATTTCTTATTTAGAGAGTTAATTCTTATAATTGGCTGCATTAATAATCCTAATTGATATGTAAGATAGTTCTATAAAAAAAAATTACTAGCTATTTTATTTTATAATAATTTAACAAAAATAAATATTATACATATAGATATAATTACAAATATACCTATGTAAGGAAATTTTATTTATGTAATAGCAAATAAGGCTTTTAGCTTTATAAATAAATTACTTATGGCCAGTTTATAATTGCTATAATCATAAATATTGTAGCAATTAATAGTAATAGTATTTTTTTATATATTTCTTTTTTCATTTTTTTTCATTATTTTTTTTATCAATATACCTTAGTGTATTTCTTAACCATCTAATCGCTTCTTCTTTTTTTTCAGGAGAAAAAGTATTAATTTTTTTTAAGAAAGCATCATAATCATTAATAGCTAGTTTAATTAATTGAGTAGCTTCTTCTATTTTAGAGTTTTCTATATTCATAAAAAATACTTTATTATTTTATATAATTTAAATATTTAACTATTAAAGGCCACATTAATTTTGGATAATAAGTATGTCCCTCTTTAGCTTTAATCAATACTAAATTATTTATAGCATTTTCTAATTTATATATCATTTTTGGAGNTTTTAAAGCTTTAATTGCATATCTATAAGGCCATATGTGATCTTTCACACCCGCTACTATTANACATGGTCGCGGAGAAACAAGAGATATTATAGTNTCTTGGTCCATCCACTCATGAAAACCTGGAATATCATTATAACCAGTAGTACCTCTATCTAATAAAGTTTCCTTAGTTAATCCTATACAACCGCCTACGGCTATGCCATCTATATTATTATCTGCTGCNGCAGCTACTAGTGCAGTAGTTCCTGCTGCAGAATAACCNTTTAACCAAACAGGATGNTTTTTATAATTATTTTTTAACCATTTAACTAGAATGGATATTTCGGAAACAGTTTCACCTAAACTTGTTTTACCTAATATTAAGGAATGAAAACTAAAATCTATAGTAGGTGATGCATTAGCCTTAGTTAACTTCCTTTCTTGTCTCTCACCAAAACCTATTCTTTCATAAGAAATTGCAATAAAACCTTTATCTGCTGCTTGTAGAGCTATAGCGCTACCATTAATAATTTTGTATATATCAGCGGGCATTTTTATTTCTGCTATACTTAAATGAGCACCTGAATTTGTTCCTTGCATACAAATCATAACACCTCTAAATTTTTTGAACTTATCATTAATGATAATATCTATAGGTGCATGTCTATTTTTTGAAAATTCTACATAAATTCTTGTTCTTGAATAACCATTTTTAATTGGCATTTTTATGCGACCTACCTCTTTAAAATATAAATTTTTATTGAGGCATAATAAATCTATAAATTTTTTCTTAGTATTTTTTTTCCATTTATTATGTGACTTTTTGTTTTCTAAATAATTAAGTTTGTTATATTTAAATTTAGAATTTTCCTTAATTATATCACTAGGAGAAAAGAATAAATTTTTGGGTATTGTAGGATATGGATTATAAGCTTTATAAAGCGTTATATGGAGCCTTCTTTTTAAAGCTAAAAATTTTGAAAGTATGTAGACATATATTTTTTGCATTTTTAAATCAGTTTATGATATAATCAGTAATATTATATAAGTTTTAATCCCCTTTAAATAAAGGCTCTCTTCTATTTATTGAAGCATCTATACCTTCTTTAAAATCAGATGTTTTTCTTAATATATTTTGTTCTCTTGCCTCTATTTTAACTGCTTCTTCTATTTTATCAGCTAAATCATGATTTAGAGTGTTTCTTATAGCTTTTATTCCCAAGGGACCTGAAGAATTTATTTCGCTAGATATTATTTTTGCTTTATTTAATAATTGTGACTGTTCAACTAAATAATCAGCTAAGCCAATATTGTAAGCTTCTTCTCCATTTATTCTTTTACTTGTTAATAACATTAATTTTGCTTTTTGCATTCCTATAACTCTTGGTAAGGTAATAGTTGTTCCAAAACCTTGGTGAAAACCAAGTTTTCCAAAATTTGCACTAAATTTAGATTCTTTGCATGCAATTCTAAAATCTGCTGCAAGAGCAACTCCTAATCCCCCACCTATAGCAGCACCTTGTATAGAGGCAATTATTGGTTTTTTTGTTCTAAATAACCTTACGGCTTGTATGTAAAGGTCTTCATAAATATTCTCCCCATTGGTAAAATTTGATTTAGTAAAATCTGCGCCCGCACAAAAGTTTTTACCCTCCGAAGATAATATTATTGATCGACATTTATTTTCTTGATCCATTTCTTCTAAAATATCTGCAATTTGACTGATAAGGTTTCTATCAAAAAAATTATGAGGAGGACGATTAATTTTTATATATGCTGTATAATTTTCTAGATGAAATATAATGTCTTGTTCAGTTTTCATAAATAAATCCTTTTAAATTATAATAATAAAAAATATTTAAAATTGATATAAAATAAATGATGCAAAAAATTATATTTTATATAAGAATATAAAAATAGTTAAATAATTTCTATTTATACAAATAGGATCTTCCTTTAAGGTTAAAAAAATAAGGATTATTAAAATGAAAAAAATTTGTTTAGTAATAGGAGCTGGAGCTGGAATAGGTGGAAATACTGCGCATCGTTTTGCCTCCGAAGGCTATCATGTAGCATTATGTAGAAGAGGCAACCAAGAGGGCTTAGATACTATGTTAGAGTCTATTAAAACTAATGGTGGATCCGCATCTGGTTATATATTAAATGCTGTAAAAGAAGATAGCATTGAGAATGTTATCAATAAAATTGAATCAGAAGTTGGTGGAATAGAAGCAATAATATTTAATTTAGGTGCTCAAATAGGAGATGTTGCACTAAATGATTTAAGCTACAAACAATTTGAATTAGGTTGGCGCATGGCTACTTTTGCATTATTTAGAACTGCATCAACAGCATTTCCATATATGGAAAAAAGAGGTAAAGGAACATTAATAGTTACTTCTTCTACTGCATCTGTCAGGGGAAATCCTAAACAGCATTCTCATGCATCTGCTATGGGAGGTAGAAGGTTATTATGCCAAAGTCTAAATGCTGAATATGCACCTAAAGGTATTCATATTGCACATATTATAGTAGATGGAGCAGTAGATGCTCCTGATACATTAGGTAGAATGCTAGGCGCAGAAAAATTTCAAATATTAAGAGAAAAGAAAGGTAATGAGCATGATGGGCTTATGCTACCTGAAAAAATTGCAGATACATATTATCATATTGCCCAACAGCAAAGGTCAGTTTGGACTCATGAAATGGATATGCGAGCTTTTTCAGATAGCCCTTGGTGGAATGATAATAATAATAGTTATATATAATTATTTAATATTAGAAAAATTAGCAGGAATTAATATTTTACTTTCTTGAGATTCAAATAAGTCAATTGCTTTAGCAATATATTTTTGCCAAATTTTATTTTCAGCAAGCTTTTTTCGTCTTTTTGCTCTATCATCTAAGCTTTCATAACCATAAAGGTGTACTATTTCATTTAGTGGGCCAATTTCTGTATAAAAATAACCAATTTGATTACCTAAGATTTTTTTATGAACTTCCATTCCTTCTTTTTCATATAATTCCATTAATGCATTAAGCTTTCCTGGCTTAATTTTATATGTCCTATGCTCAATAATCATTTTTTTAATCTCCTTATATATTTTAAATTATTAAATAATACACTATTAAATTTAATTAGGAATAAATATGTTTAAACCATTTTTACTCCTAACCTTTCCTTTCGCATCAAGATAGTCACTAACCATCATTTCCTTCATAAGTTCTTTTGATTTTGGAGTGTTAGCAATAAAACGACTACCATTTTCCATTCTTCCAAATAAGATAGAATAGCTTGGTCCTTCTCTATCATTAATCACAGTATAAGTTTCGATTGAAGCATTACCATTTGGACTTAAATTTATTTTTGGTCCAATTAGCTTATCAATTTGTTTTTGGTATAAATTTGGTTTTTTTACTAAAAATGGTTTTATTGGCTCTTCAGAAGAATATATACCTATTGACTGTTTAGTTATATAATTTCCATTAGCAGTAATAAGTCCTTTTGTAGATTTATTTCTTACCCTGTTCATCATCTCTGAAATTGAGTGAGTTACATAATTATTTCCAGGCCCACCAAAATAAGGTAAGCCACCTGTTATAGTTAATTTTTTATCAGTATTTATATCAATACCCATTTCATCACAGGCTATTTTTATAGCAGAAGGAAAGCAGCTATAAATATCAAAAATATCTATATCATTTATATTACAATCAGCCATTTTTAGAGCTTCTGTACATGAAATATTCATTGCTGGAGAGCTATGAAAATTTATTCTATCACTTAAATACCAATGATCATTAGCATCTGCACATCCATGCAAATAAACCCATTTATTTTTAGGAATCCCCATTTTTTTGGCATACTCTACATTTGTAAGTATAATTGCTGATGATTGATCAATAAATGCATTTGCATTCATTAATTTTGTATAAGGAAAGCCAATGTAAGGATTTAAGTCATTGACAGTAGATATTTCTTCTGATGTATAACCTTGTTGTCTGACAGCTAAAGGATTGTTTTTAGCTATATTAGAAAACTTAGCTAAAATTCTTCCCATTTCCTTATTATGTTCTAAAATTGTTCTTTTTTCATTACCTCTGATAGCATTCTCTATTAAAGGATAGGCATAAATAGCCCCTTTCATACCATGATTATCCTCCAAGTTTGACCACCCTTTTTTATTAATACCCCATTCTTTAAATTCACCTCCAGGGTTTTCATTCCAATCTAATTGGAGTCCTAGGCGTTGTGCTTTTTTTTGAGTATATAAAGATTCACCGCCTGCAATTAATGCAGTTTTAACTTCTCCTTTAGTTATTAACTCGCACATCCTATTAACAGACCATTGAGGCATATTTCCTCCAGCATAAGTATAAATATACTGTTTTACATTTTTACTATTTATTCTGTTAGCTAATGATAAAGGTGGATTATGATACTTGCCAAATGGACATGTAAAACGCCAACTAGTATCTGAAAAAGACCGAATGACTAATATAGTATCAAGATTTTCTAAAATTATATTCCCTATTTCTGTATCATTTGCTGCTTCAAAACACGCTTTAGAAGTTAAATCCATAGGAGATAGTGCAATATTAGGATCTTTTTCTCTTTGTGTTATTTGGCCGCAACCAACTAAAATAGGTATTTTTGAATCATTCATTTTAAACTTTATAAATTTTATAATTAACAACAATCAATATAAAAAATTAACAATTAATGAGTATTCTGATATTATAGTTAAAGTTTATACAGATATTATTGGGAGGTTAAATAATGAGTTCTAAAAAATCAAATTATAAATTAAGAAGTAGAGAATGGTTTGATAATCCTGAAGACCCAGGCAACACTTCTATTTATTTAGAACGCATAATGAATTATGGTTATACTCCTGAAGAATTAACCTCTGGTAAACCAATAATAGGAATTGCACAAACAGGTTCTGATATATCTCCTTGTAATAGAATACACCTTAAATTAGCAGAACGTATTAGGGAAGGTATTAGATCAGCTGGAGGAATTGCTTTTGAATTTCCTGTTCACCCAATTCAAGAAACATTAAAGAGACCTACTGCATCATTAGATAGAAATCTCTCTTATTTAGGACTCGTGGAAATATTACATGGTTATCCTATTGATGGAGTCGTCTTAACAACGGGCTGCGATAAAACTACACCTGCATGCTTAATGGCAGCAGCTACGGTAAATATACCGGCTATCGTTCTTAACGGTGGACCAATGTTAGATGGTTGGCATAAAGGAAAATTAGCAGGTTCTGGAATGGCTGTTTGGGATAGCCGAGTAGAATTGGCAGCAGGTAGAATTGATTATAAAGAATTTGTAGACATAGTTACATCATCTGCACCTTCAGATGGGCATTGTAATACTATGGGTACTGCCTCAACTATGAATTCTTTGGCAGAGGCCCTCGGCATGAGTTTAACAGGAAATGCAAATATACCAGCACCTTATAGAGAGCGTGGTCAAATGGCCTATAGAACTGGTTTACGAATAGTGGATATGGTTAAAGAAGAATTAACTCCTTCAAAAATTATGACACGAGAAGCGATTGAAAATACAATAATAGTTAATACAGCAATAGGTGGATCAACAAATGCACAAATGCACTTAACAGCAATAGCAAGGCATATGGGAATAGAGCTTGAAACAGAAGCATGGCAAAAAATTGGCTATGATATTCCTTTAATGGCGAATATACAACCTGCAGGAAAATATTTATGTGAAAGTTATCATAGAGCTGGTGGAACAGCCGCTATAATGTCAGAACTTTTAAAACATAAAAAATTAAATGGTACTGTTTTAACTGCTTCGGGAAAAACACTAGCTGAAAACTTAAAAGGTATAGAAATTAAAGACCATGATGTAATAACACCATATAATAAACCTTTAATGGAAAGAGCAGGTTTTATAGTTTTAAAAGGTAACCTATTTGATGCTGCTATAATGAAAACCTCTGTTATTTCTGACAACTTTAGGTCTAAATTTTTATCAAAACCTGGAAAAGAGGGGGTTTTAGAAGGAAATGCTATAGTATTTGAGGGATCGGAAGACTACCATAATAGAGTTAATGATAAAAATCTTAACATGAATGAAAATTCAATTCTTGTCATACGTGGAGCAGGTCCAGTTGGTTGGCCAGGCTCAGCTGAAGTTGTTAACATGCAACCTTCAGATGATCTTATTAAAAAAGGAATAAAAGAATTACCTTGTATAGGAGATGGAAGACAGTCAGGTACCTCTGCAGCTCCTTCTATTCTTAATGCTTCTCCTGAGAGTGCAGTTGGCGGTGGATTAGCCTGGTTAAAAACTGGAGATATGATTAAAATAGACTTAAATAATTATACTGCAGATATGCTAATTGATGAAGAAGAAATAGAGAAAAGAAAACTAGATGGAGTACCTCCATATCCAGAAAGTCAAACACCATGGCAAGAAATTTATAGAAAAAATGTAGGACAGATAGATAAAGGGGCTGTTTTAGAAGACTCTATAAAATTTCAAGATATTAAAAAGGATTTACCAAGAAATAATCATTAATATTTAATTTAATTAATAATGATAAATATCATGGTCACTCACAGTATGCTCATCTTTTGCTCTACCAGTGCCAAAACCAGTTTGCTTATTAGGTAGTTTTTTAATAGGTTTTTCTAAATTTAATAGCTTGGATTTAATTATTTTTAGCTCTAAATTTATTTTTTTAATTCTATAAAACAGATAAAAAATTATCATTGCATTAATAAAAGCTACGCCAAGATAAATTAATTTAATCATGCTCATTCCTATTTTTTATCTTTTGTTACTATAAGCTTATCTAAAGCATTAGCAAATTTACCACTATCCTTACTAGTGAAACTATCAGGTCCACCTGTTATAACACCATCATTACGAAGAGAACTCATAAAATCTCTCATATCAGATATACCTCCTATATTATTCTTATCATATACTTTTCCACGTGGATCTAGACCTAATGCACCCTTCTCAACTATACGAACTGCTAATGGTATGTCTGCAGTTATAACTAAATCTCCAATTAAGCAATCTTCTACAATCTTATCATCTGCTATATCTGGACCTTGATTAACAAGAATAAAATTAATATAGTTTGATTCAGGTAAGGAAAGCCAACTATTGGCTACAAAATTGGTTATGACTTCTCTTTTAATTGCTGCCCTAAATAATATATCTTTAATTAGCTTAGGACAAGCATCAGCATCTACCCATATTCTCATTAGTTTTGGTTTGAACGTTTAACACGTATTTTTTCCTTAAGAACTTTTGTACCATGTAATTTTTCAATTGCTTTTTCTGCCTCTCTCTCAACTGGCATTTCAACAAAGCCAAATCCTTTTGATTTACCTGTTTCATCATCAGTGACTATATTACAGCTTTTAACATCCCCATAAGCTATAAACATTTCTTCTAATTCTGCAACTGTTAGTTCGCGAGGCAGGTTTAGGGTAATAATTTTCATTTGATCTCCTCTAAAGAATATATCTTTGGGTATCACAATTTAATCACAATGCCTATAGTAAAACTTAGTAATAGTTTTATTTATCTATGTATATTTTACCTTTTTCTTTATACTTTTCAGCCATTTTTTCTAAACCCTCTTTTTGAGCCTCACTTCTTATATCGTGAGATATCTTCATAGAACAAAATTTTGGACCACACATAGAACAAAAATGTGCTACTTTATGAGCCTCTTTTGGTAAAGTTTGATCATGAAAATTTTTTGCTGTATCTGGGTCTAAAGATAAATTGAACTGGTCTTCCCAACGAAATTCAAATCTAGCACGTGATAATGCATCATCTCTAGCTTGTGCACCAGGCATTCCTTTAGCTAAATCTGCTGCATGAGCAGCTATTTTGTATGTAATTACTCCTACTTTAACATCATCTCTATCAGGTAACCCTAAATGCTCTTTTGGTGTTACATAACATAGCATCGCACATCCATACCAACCTATCATTGCAGCACCAATCCCTGATGTTATATGATCATACCCAGGTGCTATATCAGTAGTTAATGGGCCCAATGTATAAAATGGAGCTTCATGACAACATTCAAGCTGCTTATCCATATTCTCTTTAATTTTATGCATTGCAACATGTCCTGGGCCTTCAATCATTACTTGGCAATCCTTGTCCCATGCAATTTTTGTAAGCTCTCCTAATGTTTCTAATTCTGCAAATTGAGCTTCATCATTTGCATCAGCTATTGAGCCAGGACGAAGTCCATCACCTAAAGAAAAACTAACATCATAAGCACGGCAGATATCACATATTTCATCAAAATGTTCATATAAAAAACTTTCTTTATGATGAGATAAACACCATTTTGCCATAATTGATCCACCTCTAGACACTATTCCAGTGACTCTATTTACTGTCATAGGGACCATATGAAGTCTTACTCCAGCATGTATTGTAAAATAATCAACGCCCTGTTCAGCTTGCTCTATAAGGGTATCTCTAAAGATTTCCCATGTTAGATCTTCCGCAATTCCTTTTACTTTTTCTAATGCCTGATAAATGGGAACTGTTCCAATAGGAACTGGAGAATTTCTTATGATCCATTCTCTAGTATTATGTATATTTTTTCCTGTAGAAAGGTCCATTACAGTATCTGCGCCCCATCTTATAGACCAAACTAATTTATCTACCTCCTCTTCCATTGAAGAAGTTATTGCTGATGTTCCCATATTAGCATTAATCTTTACAAGAAAGTTTCTGCCTATTATCATTGGTTCTACTTCAGGGTGATTAATATTTACTGGAATGATAGCTTTACCATTAGCAACTTCATCTCTTACAAATTCTGGAGTAACGTAATTAGGAATATTTGCTCCCCAATCATTTCCGTCTCTAGAAATAATCTCTCCTCTTAGCTGGTTTTCTCTTATTGCAATATATTCCATTTCAGGCGTTATTATACCTTTTCTAGCATAATATAATTGTGTTACAGCTTTATCAGATTTTGCTTTTAAAGGTTTGATTTTTCTAGAAAATTCAGGCGTAATATTTTTCTTAGATACAAAGCCATTATCATAATCTTTAATCTCTCTCCCTTCATAACTTTCCACATCTCCTCTAGAAAGTATCCAATTTTTTCTTATGCTTTTTAATCCTTCATTAATATCTGTTTGAATACTATTATCTGTATAAGGACCAGAGCTATCATAAACAACTACAGGGTCTTCACCAGAAGTTGGATGAAGCGATATTTCTCTCATAGGAACATTAATATCTTTATATATCTTTCCTTTTACGTATATTTTTTTTGAAGCCGCTAAATTACCTGTAGTAATTTTTGGTTTTATATAGTTCATCTTATTCTCCATTTGATAAGAGAAAATAATATATTTATTAATAAATCCATTAAAATATTACACTCCCTATGTCAGCATTATCTGACAGGTTATAAGGGTATATTCTCAGCCAATTAGCACCCCCGTTTTCATTAAGTAAAATAGTAATTCTAAATATAGTGTCAAATATTTAATTTAATAACTTTATTTTTGTGATATAAATTATAATATAAATAATTAAATTTATTGGATACAGTATGTCAAAAATCATGAAAGCATCTTTTGGAACACTCGCTGACCCTAAGAGGATAGCCAGAGGAAGTGCATCAAATGTTATTAAAAAAGGAGCATTTTATACATTTTCTTTAACTATTGATAACGAAGATATTAGGGAATATTCTTTTACAGATAGAGCAAGAGCAGACACAATGAGGCAAATCTTAATGAGTCATCTGGAAAAGAAGATTATAGATGACCTTAATAAATAGAGTTAATTAATTTTCTCTAATTAAATACTATATAATAAATACATGTTCATCAAATGTTTATATCTAAATAGTCCTTAGGTTTGTAACTCAATATTTTCTCTGCTAGAGTTCTTACAAGTTCAATAAATAAAGGATTTTTTATGGTAGAAAAATTAGTATTAAACTTGATAAAAAGAAAATGCATTACAATTAAAGTAGATTCAACAATTTCTAATTTAACTGATTTACTAACCTTACATGATATAGGAGCAGTAATTGTAGTGGATAATAATAACAAACCTATTGGAATAGTCTCTGAAAGAGATGTAATTAAAAATTATAGTAAAAATTATAATGATATAAAAAATATTATGACTAATAAATTAATTTCATGTGATTTATCTATTTCATCTACTAACTTATTGGAAATAATGAATAAAAACAAAGTTAGACATGTTCCTATTATAAATAATGATGAATTGTTAGGAATAGTATCAATAGGAGATGTTGTAAAAAGATTGATTGAAACGTACGAAAATGAAAATACAAATTTAAAAGCTTTTATTAATTCTTAAATTTACTGTATTATTATAATTTTGCTCTGCATGTAACTAATTATAATAAAAAATCTTCCATGAATACATTTTCAAAAAATAAATTTATAAAAACTATTTGTAACTTTAGTTTAAATATTTATTATTCTATTTATTAGTGTAAGTACTATTATCTCTGGTATTACATCTAGAGTTTTTAATTATTATAGCCTCACACTTAGTTTTTTCGTCCTCAATATATTTTGCTTCTAATTCAGGATATACATGTGCAATTGCATGTTGCTCTAAATTTTCATGCGAATAAGATACATTTATAAAAAACAACATAGTATTGAAAATAATTAAAAATAATAATTTCATAACACCCCCATAAAGTATACTTTTATAGGTAAAAAACAGATCTTATTATATATATATTTCTTTTATTCTATTTATTTTTTTCTATAATATTTGCTTGTAATATTTCTATCCAATAGCCATCAGGGTCTTCTATAAAGGCTAAGCCCTTCATCTTTCCGTCATCTGGCTTTTTAATAAACTTTATGCCTAATTTTTCAAAGCGTTCTGATGCCTTATAAACATCTGGAACTGAAAACCCTATATGTCCATAACCTTGTGGATTTGTGTTACCATTATGATACTTAAAATCATCATCATTTTCAGATCCCCAGTTATGAGTTAATTCTAGCATTGCTCTTTGACTGAAAGTCCATGTGGTCCTTTTATTATCATTTTGAGGTATATTATTATTTACATCGCCAGGCATCGCTAGGAAATATAGTGTAAATTTCATTTCTGGAAAATCTAATTTTCTATATAATTTCATACCTAAAATTCTAGTATAAAAATCTAGTGAAGTTTGTGGATTTTTAATCCTTAACATAGTCTGATTAAATATATAAGATTGCGTTTCTAAATCTACTTCCTCACACAAACCCTCTGCTATCTCATGGTGTATACTCATTAATAACTCCTATATATATATAAAATTCTTCTGATTTATAGTATCAGAAGAATTCTTTTTATCCATAATTGTTATAATAATTAACTAAAGATTACCTTTTTTAATTCATTAGCTAAGTATACGCCTTGTCTAATAGCAAGAGCTGTAATTGTTAATGTAGGATTTGTATAAAAACATAATAACATGTCTAAGATTTCTTATCTACAATTTAAGAAAAACATTAATCACTTAAAAAATTACCTAGCAGCAAAAATCAAATATTTTTAGAGCATTAAAATCTTCTCAGTATTAATCTAATTAAATTCTTTATAAGAATAAATATAAATGGGCTCTTTAGTATTTTTATTAAAAGTAATTTTAGCTTTGGAAAAAATTTATAAATTATATAAATAGATATTACTAATAAAATTAATATCAAAACAATTCTAATCATAGACTTCGCTCATCATCGCTCATTTTAAAATCCTTAAAATAGGGTAACATAATATTAATTAAAGGAGAACTTATATGAAATACATATCAACTAGATTAGTATCTCTTCCACCTTGTAGATTCATTTATTGACTATATGGAATTATTTCATAACTCTGCAGGTGTAAGTTGATATTAGTGTTGCTGATTCAGGTAGCATGATAAATTTTTTAAGTATTAAATCCCATGTGTTAATTTTTTTTCCTCCATCTTCCATAAAGAAGCCTTGGCTACTAATAATTTTTCCAGCGCCATTGCATGTTCCACAAGTCATAGGCATATATCCAGATATAGAATCATATTCTTTTGAATACTTGTATATACTATTTGTTAGCTCTGGATAAAAAGGAGTCCACTTTTCCACCTTTCTTACATAAATCATAGGAATACCTGTATCTATTTTAAATACTGTATCTCCATCACCAAATACATCACATTCCCATATCTCTTCTTTTGCTAAAGCATTAGAAAAAAGTGTATATAAAAATAATACTATTAATAGTTTTCTCATAAATTTATGGTAACACAAAAGTTCTATTCTTCCACCACCATCCTCTCCATCACTCAGATATTGTAGATAATTACTTATATGGTAGAGTCATATTATGAAAAAACTTATACTCATCAGTCTTGTAATATTTTTTACCATCTGCTCAAGGTCTTGGGCTGAAGATAGTTCTTCTTATATTTTAGGTAATGGTAATGTTATATACAGTTATAAAGAACATCCTAACTCACGAACAGTTATTACGTTTCATATTGTATATTATAAAAAACAAGTGTTTAGATGTGTTACTAGTTATAGCTCTATAGAATGTACTTTACTAAAAGATAATCCTGTTGATAGAAGAGAAGTAGAGCAATAAAGATAATTATTACTCTCATGTATATTTTTGGGTGGGGTATTAATTGAGGACAAGATGACAGCCATTGAAACTGTTATGTATCCCTTTAATAAAGAAGAAATAGAGTTTGTAATATCTGGCTTAAAATAAAGCTCTATATGATTCCACCAGTAGCTCCTAGAATCTAACCATATACACAAGCTGTTCCAATGACTCAACGTGGATTCTACACCTGTTTCTGATTACTATAGGCATATATATCCACCACCACATCTCTATAACTCCAGATATTGTAGATGACTCTTTAATTTGTTAGAGTTTTATTATATATTTTAAATTTTTGATAAAGAGGCAACATGATTATTAATTATATTCTTTTTATTTCTTGTCCTATAATCTGTATTATATTTCATTGCTCAATAATATTGTCTATCAAGTTTTTATTCAAAAATTTAAATTATGTTAATCTTTTTTTAATTACTTTAATACTATTTTTATCTCATATCGCTCATAATATATTATACGCATTTTATTATCAGTACTTAGTAAATACTAGCACAAATATAAATATTATTATTAATAAAGCTAACGTAACTTTTATGGATTTTATTTATTTTTCATTCAGTAACTATACAACTTTAGGTATGGGAGATATTTTTATTACAGGAGATGCTCGTTTAGCAGCAGCCATAGAATCTTTATTAGGGTTAATACTGATAGCTTGGTCAGCATCTGTAACTTATTATTACTTAGCTTATAAAACTTATCCCAAAAAAAATAATTAAATGAATAAAATGGTAGCTATATATAAAAAAAATTAATTTATAAATATGACAAAAATTTTATAAATGTAATAAATTATTTATATTATTTAATGATAAAATTTTATATGACTTTTTACTTACTGATATCGTATTTTTTTCACAGAGCCTTTTAAGAGATCTAGATACATGCACAGCTGTCAAACCTAATATATCAGCAATATCTTCTTGGTTTAATGGAATTTTAATATCTTTTCCTATTACATTTGAATCGTTATATTTATAAACTTTTTTAGCAAGGTTATAAATTAAAAAACATATTCTTGATTGCGAGTTTGTTTTACCTATCGAAGTTAAAAAACTAGACATATTTTCTATATTTAAAGTAAGCTTTTTAATTATTTCAGAAGATACAGTTGGGGTTTTATTTACAAAACTTAATAAAAACTCCTTATCATACGTACAGCACTTTAAATCTGTTACTGCTGCAAATGTTGACTTCGTTAAGAAATTATTATCCA
Organism: Candidatus Pelagibacterales bacterium; assembly: GCA_002684605.1. The sequence continues at coordinate 47,257 of NYVM01000053.1, forward strand.
GATTAAAACCTATAAAATCTCCAGGTGTAAAGATATTAACTATACTTCTCTGACCATCTGGTAATAATCTGTATTCCATTACCCATCCACTTATAATAGTCATTACTTTATGAAGCTTTGAACCATTAGAGAATATAATTTCTTTTTTTTTATAAAATATTTCATTCTTTTTGTATAAATTTATTGCTTCAATATCTACATTTTTACCTTCATCCACATATACACAATCATTTAAAACTGGGCAAATTTTACAACGATCTAATTTATTAACTGTTTTTAACATATTTAAAACTTAACATATTTTATATAATAAGCTAATCATCAAGTAAAGATGCCCAAAGCATAACACCAATAAATAACGCAAAAGCTAATATTACAATCCAAAGATATAATTGCATAAACTACTCCCTATAATTAATTTACTTATAACAACCTATGCCTTTTTTAAAGCAGACTTTACAAGCTTCTGTGGGCGTACATGTTGAGGTTAATTTATTAAATTCTATATTATTAATTAATTTATCTATATATTTAATGGCTATTTTTTTTTGTAAGTTTTTTTCAAAATGCAATAATAAGTTTGTAACCATTCTTCGTGCTGAATACTCATCTATTTTTTTTTCTTTTGCTGATAAATAAGTAGCTATAAGTACCTTATAATGCTCATCTATAGATTTATCTTGCATAATCAAAACCTCAATAAATGATAATATTTTAAAACAAAATTTGAAAAAAAACATAACTTAAGTTAAGTTATGTTTTATTATTTTTAACAAACTATTTTTATTAAAAATCCAGAAAATTAAAGATAGTTTAGATATATAAAGATACTAGTATTCTAGAATTGATGATAATTTTTACATATTTTTTCTATTATTGCTTTAATTGATGTAGGTTAATTTTCTTATATTTATTGTTTGTTATATTAAAGTTGCGAATTAACAGGAGTAAACATTTTATGATAAAAATACTTTTCGTATTTTCTTCTTTATTTTTATTTAACTTTACATCAATAAGTTACAGTAATGACTGTGAAAAAAATGATGGTTGTCTAGCAGATATAGCAATTAAAAATGCCCAAGAAAATAGAATTAAAGACTCTTCATCTGAACTTTTTAGTTGTATGTTATCTAATTGGCATGCTGAAATAAATATTAGTAAAAGTAAAATAAATGAAAATATTGAAGCTTATACTGTATTTGGTTATGAGAGGTTCCTAGCATGTTATAGATCTGTTGCTGGTCATGGAGCAGCTGGAGAAATTGGAGTAGATACAGAAAAACGAAAAGTTGCTAATGGAACTAGATTTAGAGCAGAAGTACTTTGCAAGTCTAATGTTTGTGAAACAGCTTGGATAGATAAAGATTGTTGCTATGATTTAGATTTAGTTAAATATTAATCATAAGCATAATGGAAGATCACTATTAGGATAGAGTAGTTAAAAAGAAGATGAGTAAATGAAACCAACAGATAAAAAAATAAGAAACCACAACCTTAGTTACTAAATGTATTAGATCAACCTATGGTAAGGCAATTAAATGGAGGTAGGGATTCTAAAAAAGACCACAAAGAGTATTTATTGAAGAAAGTAAAAGAAAAAAAGGAATAATAAAATGGCTGAAACAGCTTACCTACAAAATAAAATGGCATACCCTTTAGTAGAAAGAAAAAAACATTTAGAACTTTGGGCTGATAAATTTACCTTCAGCTTCTAATATAGACTGATTTTAAGAATCTTCTAGGTGCCTTTAGAATCTCCTGATTCTAATGATACTCCAGAATCTTAAACAGAATCCTGAATGATTTATGAGCTATATGGAATCTATTCTTACACCACTCTTCAGGATTTGTAGAGACTGCTCTAGTTGTGGTAGGATTTTTGTAACTTAAAAATCAACTATAAGGTTAAACATTAAATGGACTTGTTGGATATCTCATTAATCTTTTCCATCACACTTTGTAGTTTGCTAAGTGGCTTCATTTTTACATACGCAATTGTTGTAATGCCTGGCTTATCTAACCTTAATGATAAAGAGTTTATAAGAGCATTTCAGGTTACAGATGCTGTAATACAAAATAATCAGCCAATATTCATGTTTACTTGGATAGGTTCTATTGTTTCATTATTAATTACAATCTTAATTTCAGTAGTAAATTTTGGGCTATCAGAAACTTGGTTAATAGTTATCATTAGTGTTTTTTATTTGTTGGGTGTGCAAGGTATAACAATTGCAATCCACATACCTTTAAATAACCATATTCAAAAAGTTATAATCGAAGAGTTAAGCGATGAGGCTATGACTGAGGAACGTATAAAGTTTGAGAGAAAATGGAATTACTTTAACAATATTCGTACAAGCATCTCTATTTTAATCAGTTTACTACTACTCATCCTATTAAGTCTACGTTAACAGCGCACTTAAAAATCTAAACAAACTTACAAAGTGAAAATTAAAAACAATAAAATTAATATTTTAGATAAGTCGTATTATTGAGTGGAATTTATTCTTCATCATATAGAAACTTTTGGGTTTTTTTATTCTTACACCACCTACTCCAGTATTTGCAGAGATAGCTCTAGTTACGAAAAAGTATTTACGAAAATTTTAGACAACATTAAATAATTTAATCCTCAATTTTTGACAGATAACCAACACATAAGGCTTGAAAAGTGTTCCTCATGTTCTATTAATTATTTCTAATTTATTACTTTACACAAATATTTAAAATTAGATACAAAACGTTCTTTTGATTCCAAGTCAAATATATGGTTAAAACCTACAAAGGAAAAATATAAGAGTTGTTTTTCTTTATCAAAGTTTATGTCACAACACCAATCATAATATTTCCAATTTCCATTGCTAAGATATGCAACAGTTGCATTATCAGTATCTAATTTATACGTTCCCACTACTGTAGTATCTGCAAATTTACTTGAATTCTTAGGTGCATAACATTCCCATTTTTCAATTTTAGCAAAAGCATTACTAGAAATTGACATTAAGAATATGACTAACAATATTTTCTTCATAAATTTATGGTAACACAAAAGTTCTATTATTCCACTACCTACTCCAGTATTTGTAGAGATGGCTCTAATTTGGTAGAGTATTTGTGGGAGGATTAAATATGAATATTTTTACTAAAATTTTAAAAATTATATTTAAATTTCTATTATTTAGAGTATTTCAATTAATAAAATTTTTACCAACACTAATTCTTCTTCCATTTAAAATTCTTTTTTGGATTCTAGGAGCAACTTCTGGTAGCCAAGGATCTAATAATAATGGAGGAAGCAGACCAACTGTTTATACTGATAATTCTGGTATAGTATGTATTAGAGTTAAAAAAGGTTGGGATGGATGGAGAGCAACTTTTGCAAGACGAGGAGCATCAATAGGAGGAAGAAGCACACAAACCTTAATTATTGGAAATGGAAGAAGTGGTTCCAGTGTGAGTGGCAATAGCTCTTTTGAAGGAATACAATTTAATTATACAGTAGATTGGAGTTAATTTTCTTTGGTGGGATGCAGAAATATGGTCATAAATCTAATAAAATTTCTCTAAATGATACCTTTAAATGATTATATTTTAAGAATTATAACCATATAAGGATGAATGTGGATGGTATTGGTTCATCTTAAAGGTCTATTATTTCATCATTAAACCTAGTTATAGGCTGTATATATAGTTAAACGTATGTCCTTCTATAGTTTTTTGATAAGTAAGTTACCCTACTATAGTTAGTATTTGCTACATATTCTTATAGACTGCTACTAAAAACTGCTACTAAAGACAATTATAGCTATTCTATATTTAGTGGATTTTTTAGCCTCTGCTCTACAATAGATGGTTTTTTTGTAGAGTTTCTAAGATAGTGGTATCCCCTAGGAGAATCGAACTCCTCTTTCCAGGATGAAAACCTGGTGTCCTAACCGATAGACGAAGGGGACACATGGTAAATGATATATAAGTAGTATTAAAACTAGTCAATACTTTTAGCAAATTAAACATTTAAAAAATTTACTCACAATCCCAAATAAAGTATGTATTACTAAATAGGTAATAATATTTTGGGGGACTTCAATGTACATTAAAAGCATTAGTATAAAAATTTCGTTGGTAACTATAATAGTTTTTAATACCATTGTATTTGCTAATGCAAAAGACACTATTAAAATTGGCACTTTATTACCATACTCAGGAGTTTATACAGTTCTTGGAGAAGAAATTACAAATGCAATGATTTTGGCCTTTGAGGAAGTAGATAATTCCATACTTGGTAAAACAATTGAATTAATAAAAGGTGACACTGAAGTTAAACCAAATATAGCACTTCAAAAAGCTAGAAAATTAGTTTCATCAGATAAAGTTGATATCCTTGTTGGTCCAGTTTCATCATCAGTTGCATTAGCAATTAGAAACGTAGTAGTACAATCTAAAACACCACTCATTATACCTAATGCTGGTGCAAATGTTCTGACTGGAGAAAAGTGTTCTAAGTTTATAACAAGAATATCTTTTTCTAACTATCAAATAAATGCTCCTATGGGGACATGGCTTGCTGAAAGTGGTATAAAATCTGCATTTCTTTTAGCCCCTGATTATGCTGCTGGAAAAGAAATGATGTATGCATTTAAAACTAAGTTTGAAGAAGCTGGAGGAGAAATATTTGGTGAGGAATATACACCTTTTAGAAAAACAAAAGATTTTGGACCATATCTAGCAAGAGTAAAAAATAGTGGTGCAGATGCTGTTTACGTTTTCTATGCTGGAGGTGAAGCAATTAATTTTATTAAACAAGCGCATTCATTTGGACTAGGAGATGTAATGAAATTAACAGGAGCTGGCTGGACAACATCTCCTCTTTTCTTGCCTGCACAAAAAGATGCTGCTATTGGATTTATAGGTAGTTTAAATTATGTACCTTCAATAGATACAGAAGAAAATAATAATTTTATAAAAGCATATAAAGATAGATTTGGTAGGTCTCCATCTGAATTTGCTGTTCAAGGCTATGACTCTGCTAAAGTTATAATTAAAGCAATTGAGGCGCTATCCGGAAACATAACAGATAAAGATAAGTTAGCGGAAGCAATTAACGCCGTATCTATTACTGGCCCTCGTGGCCCATTAACTATTGATCCTGAAACTAATAATGTAATTCAAAATATATATATATTTGAAGTAGTAAAAGATAAAAATGGCCCAGAGCTGAAAGTATTGGATACAATTGAAGCTGTAAAAGCTCCGGGACCAGGTTGTAAACTTTAGGAATTACTATGCTTCTTATACAATTTCTTAATGCCCTTCAGTTTTCAATGACATTATTTCTATTAGCTGTAGGGCTGACTATTATATTTGGATTAATGAAAATAGTTAACTTAGCACACGGTAGTTTATATATGATAGGAGCTTATTTAGGCTTATCAATTACTAACTATACAGATTCTTTTTGGTTAGCATTAGTAATTGCACCTATTCTTACAGCATCAATAGGAGCTATATTGTATTCCCTTCTCTTTAAACGTATTCAAAATGCAGACCCTATGAAACAGGTATTATTAACTTTTGGCCTCATCTATATAGCTTTAGATTCTGTAAGATTATTATGGGGAACAATGAGTCATTCTATCTCAGCGCCTAATATATTATCAAATTCAATATTATTAATTAATGAACCTTATCCATCTTATAGATTATTTGTTATTGCTATAGGATTAATAGTCCTTTTTATATTATATATTATTTTAGAAAAAACAAAAATTGGAGCAAAAGTAAGAGCTTCTGTGGATGATCCAGAAACAGCACAGTTACTTAAGATAAATACAGATAAAATACTATTTTATACTTTTGCATTAGGATGTGGCTTAGCTGGTTTAGCAGGTATAACTGTAGCTCCTATATTAGGAGTAGAACCAGGAATGGATATGGAAGTTCTAGTCTTAACTCTTATTGTGGTGGTCGTCGGAGGTCCTGGCAGCCTAAAAGGAGCTATCATTGGTTCTTTATTAATTGGTTTTGTAGATAGTTTTGGCAAAGTCTACATACCTCAGCTAGCGCAAATCATAATTTATGCAGTTATGGCTTTAACTATATTATTTAAGCCAGATGGGTTGTATAAAAGATAATGCATGCTGTAAATAATAATCCACAGTTAAGATTACAATTATTTTTTGTATTATTAATGTCTGCAATTATAGCAAATATATTTGGTGGATATTTTACAAGGTTTTTTGTGGCTGAAATAGTAATACTTTCTATTTTTGCAATAAGCTTAGATTTTATAGCCTCTAGAGGAGGAATGGTTTCTTTAGGTCATGCTATGTTTTTAGGAATTGGGGCATATGCAACTGCTATATTAACGCTTAATTATGGCATAAGTCCTTTTGTATCAACTTTTTTAACATTTATTATTGCATCTTTAATAGGCCTTATTATAGCATATTTTATAGTGTTATTAGATGGAATATTTTTTATAATGGTGACCTTAGCATTGGGAGAAATGTTCAATTCTTGGGTCTTTACAAGTGATTATTTAGGAGGTTCTGATGGTATTTCAGGTATTATGCGTCCTGATTTAGCCTTTATAGGAATAGATACTAATAATCCTCTTATTTTCACATTTTATGTCCTTTTATGGTTAATAAGTATTTATGTTTTATTAATAAAAATTACAGATTCTCCACTTGGAAAAAACTTAGATGCGATAAGACAAAACTCAAATAGAATATCTGCAATTGGAGGGCACACTAAAGCGTACAAAGCAATTGCATTTTCTTTATCAGCAGGAATAGCGTCTATTGCAGGCTCGTTATATGTACAATTAAATGGGTTTATCTCTCCTGAATTAACGCATTGGACAGTTTCTGGTGAAGGTTTAATTATGATAATAGTTGGCGGAATTGGCTCAATTTCAGGTGCTATTTTGGGAGCTACTGTAGTACATATTATCCAGCATGAATTATCAAGTATAATAAATTGGTGGATGCTAGTCATAGGCTTTGGTTTTATATTTATTGTGCTCTTTATGAAAGATGGATTATGGGGCTTACTTGAGCAAATACAAAAAAAGATAAGGTAAAATATGTCATTATCTCTAAATAATATTAGTAAAAGTTTTGGAAATATAAAAGTTTTAAATAATGTAAATATTCAATCTCATGGTAGAGAATGCCTTGGCATAATAGGACCTAATGGAGCAGGTAAAAGCACTTTATTTAAAGTAATTTCTGGGAGCCTAAAACAAGATAAAGGTGATATTTATTTTAATAATCTTAATATAAATAATTTAAATATTAACAAAAGAGCAAGACTAGGTATAGCTCAAAGCTTTCAAAAAAATTCATTATTTTTAGAAATGACCGTAAAAGAAAGTATAATGCTTGCACTTTCCCATAAATATAAAATTACATTCAAAATGCTAAATTCATTAATTAGTAATAAAGCAATAAATAATGATGCTATAGAAATTGCAAAAGATACAGGGCTTTATGATTATTTTGATACAAAATCTGATAATTTATCATATGGTTTACAGAGGCAGTTAGAATTAGGAATAGCAATATCTTGTAGGCCAAAATTGTTATTGTTAGATGAACCTACAGCCGGTATGAGTCCAGCAGAAACTAAGGAGATTATTAAATTAATAAAAAATCTATCTGGCAAATATTCTATCATTTTAGTTGAACATGATATGGATGTTATTTATGAATTAGCTAATAGGATATATGTTTTAGATAGAGGTTCATTAATTTTTGAAGGTGACGCAAAAGCTGTAAAAAGTTCAGAATTAGTACAAAATAAATATTTAGGAATATAACTTATGTCAATTCTTAGCCTTGATAATGTAAATACATTTTATGGAAAAAGTCATATCTTACAAGGAATAACCTTTGATTTAAAAAAACCAGGATGTTTAGCACTTTTAGGAAGAAATGGAGCAGGAAAAACAACTACACTTAGATCAGTTGTAAATTTAACTAAACCTTTTTCTGGTAAAATATTATTTAATAACAATAGTTTAATAAATTTATCTACTTATAAAATTGCAAAATTAGGTCTTACTTTGGTGCCTGAAAATAGAGGAATGTTTTCATCATTAAGCGTAGAAGAAAGCTTAAATATAGTAAATAGCCATTTTGATAATATTGAATGGACTAAAGAAAGAGTCTTAGATACTTTTCCACAGCTAAAATTAAAACTAAAAAATAACTCTGCAAGTTTATCCGGCGGAGAACAGCAAATGCTCGCAATTGGAAAAGCATTATTAACTAATCCAAAACTTATATTATTAGACGAACCAACTCAGGGATTAGCACCTAATATCGTAATTCAACTTACAGAAACATTAAAAGCGATAATTAAAGAAGGTATATCCATCGTAATAGTAGAGCAAAATGTTAATATGGCTCTAAAAATTGCAAATGACGTAGCTATAATCGGCAAAGGCGAGACAAAATGGAAAGGTAGCAAAGATAAATTTTTAAAAGATATACAAAAACATAAGGAATGGATTGGTATATAAAAAAATTACTTACCTAATTCAACATATTCATAGCCAGTATCAAGTTTATTTATGCCTCTACTAGGGGCAGCAATCCAACCTGCAGTTTTATTTACTTCTGTTACTTGTACCATCAAGCTTTTAATATATTCTCTATCATTTTCTGATGGTAACCATGAACTTATGTTAGTATCAAATTCACTTTTTGATATTATCTTGCCTCCAGGGTTAGTTTCTATACCCGCCCATATTCCAATACTTCTTCTGAACCTCGTTGAAGGCAATGCTAATACTATATCTTGTCCAGATTTTTTAATTAATCTATTCCATCTCTTTAAACCAATTTCACAATCTGCAACATAAGATAACCTTGTAATTTCATTCATAGCATTTCTCATGGGAATAGTTTGCTCTTCTAAAGCATTTTTTATTGATAACCCTTCAAATGTATATGTACTATTTTTCTCTGAATGATCCTCATATCTCATTTCATCAGGCCTGCCTTTCAACCCATTAGCAAAGGCTGTGGCTGAGTTTGAAGATATCTCAGACCCAAACAAATCTAAAGATGAAGAAAACCAAAAATTTATATATCTTTGTATAGTTTGTAAATCTACTACACCTGCATTTCTTATAGCCTCTACAGAGTCTGTTTTTAGCTCATTCATGACTTCTAATGTTCTTTGTATCATCCGTGTAATACCTGACTCCCCTACTTGCATGTGATGAGCTTCTTCCGTCAACATAAATTGACATGTTCTTGCTAAAGGATCAAAACTACTTTCTGCCAAAGATTTTAATTGGTACTTACCATCTCTATCTGTAAAATACGTAAACATAAAGAAACTAACCCAATCTGTAATTGGCTCATTAAATGTTCCTAGTATTCTAGGATTGTCAATATCTCCAGAATTTCTTTCTAATAGACCTTCAGCTTCCTCTCTTCCATCTCTTCCAAAATAGGCATGCAATAGATAAACCATAGCCCATAAGTGCCTACCTTCTTCAACATTAACCTGAAATAAATTTCTTAAATCATACAAAGAGGGGCACGTCTTACCAAGTTCTCTTTGTTGTTCAACAGATGCGGGCTCCGTATCTCCTTGAGTAACTATTAATCTTCTCAATATTGAACGATAGTCACCAGGAACTTGTTGCCAAACAGGCTTACCAATATTATCTCCAAAATGAATTTTTCTATCTGTTACTTTATCATTTAAAAAAATGCCCCACCTATATTCAGGCATTTTTACTTTACCATAAGTGGCCCATCCTTCTGCATCTACAGATGTTGCTGTTCTGAGGTAGACATCAGAAGCTTGAAAACCCTCTGGACCCATTTCTGTCCACCAGCTTTTGAATTTCGGCTGCCAATGTTCTAGAGCTCTCTGTAGAGATAAATCATTACTTAGGTCAACATTGTTAGGTATTTTTTCTTGGTAGTTTAAGTTAGTCATAATTTACACCCTTTTATTATCAAATTTTGCTCTTGTTCCTGTGCCAAATAATTTTAATGCACCTTTTTCGCTTACTGCATTTGGTCTATTAAATATCCAGTTTTGCCATGCTGAAAGTCTTCCAAATATTTTTGTTTCACAAGTTTCTTTTCCTGGAAAACGCAAATTAGCTTCTAAACCTGTCAAAGCATCAGGTGAGAAACTTGTTCTTTCCTCAACACTTAATCTAATTTCTTCTTTCCAATCAAGGTCATCCGGAATAATCGTGATTAATTCTTCATCGTATGCTTCTTCAGCATTAATCTTTTTATTTATTATTTTACGTAAATTATTTAATTTTAGTTCATCACTATTAAATCTTGTTGATAATCTCGTAAGACCATTTACCATCTCTAATGATTCAAAATTTATTTTACTTAATGATATGTAAGGGCCTTTAAGAGAATTTGCTTCTAAAGCATTATTAAGCATGTAAGTTCTATCTGCACAAAATAGTAACTCAGCTAAAATACCTGAAAAACAACTATCATTGTCTACTATCGTAAATATAGACCTTGAAGACAAATCTAATCGGGATAAAGTCCTTCTAAGAAAACCAATAATTTCATTAACCAACCAATTATTTTTATTTTCTTCAATAATAGTAGTAAGTTTAATAATATTTTCTGTATTGCCTTCAGATGTAATAGTAAACACTCCTACTTCTAACTCATTTGTTCTTAGTAAAAGTATTAAATCCTCAAGTTCCCTTGCAAATTTTAATGGCCACCAATTACATCCTAATTCTTCTGCATCATCTAGAGATATTAATTGGTCCTCTTTAGGTCCTATAATATGAATATTAGCTATGCGGCTTTCTTTATCTATTTTACACAAGACTGTTTCATAATTAATTTCATTATCATTAACTGCTCTATTTAATTTAGATAATGCAACTCCTGTTTTACCATTTCTTAATTTAACAGTATTAGATAATTCAGAAACTCTAGATTCTGTCAAATCGTCAAATTTTGAAGGCGGAGCAATATAATCTACTAATTTCCATTCAACCGCCTTTTTCCCTCTAATACCATCAGCATTAGTGCAAAAAATATCAGCTAAATCTTTTCTTACTTTTCTTTTGTCTATTAACCTTGTAACCCCTCCTGTTCCTGGAAGAACTCCTAACAATGGAACTTCTGGTAAACTAACTGTACTTGACCTATCATCTACTAAAAGTATTTCATCACAGGCAAGCGCTACTTCATAACCTCCACCTGCACAAATACCATTTACTGCAGCAATAAATTTGATAGATCCAGAGTTACTAGAATCCTCAAAACCATTTCTTGTTTCATTAGTAAATTTACAAAAATTAACTTTCCAAGTATGTTCTGATTGTCCCAGCATGTAAATATTTGCTCCTGCTGAAAAATTCTTTTCTTGTTTAGAAGTAATTACAACTACTTTTACTGTTGGTTGTTCAAAACGTATTCTTTGAACAATATCATTTAGCTCTATATCAACTCCTAAATCATAAGAATTTAGCTTTAAGTCATAACCAGGTTTAATTCCATCTTTCTCAGAAACATCTAAATAAAGAGTCGCTTTATTGTCAGTTACTTCTACAGTCCAATGTTTATAATTACCCCACTCTTTGTCAAATGTAATCAAAATCTATCTCCCATAATGTGCAATATAATGCATTAAGCAATAATCTCAAGTTTTAAATAATTTTAATTTAAGTTTTGAATAAGATTGTTTAACTGAAGCATTTTCTGTATCAATTATTAAATCAGCTTTTGAATATAAGGACACCCTCTCATTTAAAATGTTATTTAAATCTTCCATTGCTCTAGGATTAGAATTCATTGGCCTAGAATCTCCTTGCATTAAAACTCTAGACATATGTTCTTTAGGACTTGCCTTAATCCAAACAGTAAAATAATTATTTAACAAATAATTGTATGTTTCTTTTTCAGAAACAATACTTCCTCCCGTTAGAAGTATTAAATTTTTATGATTTTTATGAAAAGAACTAACTATATCGTATTCAAATCTCCTATACATGCCTTGACCACCAAGTTCTATTATTTCATTAATATTCATACCACCTAAAATTTCAATTTCATTAGATACTTCAAATACAGGAGTATTAAACTCTTTATGAAGCATATTACCTAATGTAGATTTCCCCGCACCTCTTAGACCAATAAATGCAATTTTATTTTTATTCTTTTTAAGTGTGTTATCTCTATAAATGTTCTCTATTAAACTATAAACTTTTTTTAATTGTTCAGGGGAAAACTCACTAAGTTTATTATCAAGAGTTCCTAGCTCTAATTGATTATAGTCATTTTCAAAAAGCATATCAGAAAGCGACATGTTGAGTGCATAAGCAATATTTTTTAAAATAGATATGGAAGGATTTGCTTTACCACCTTCTAATTGAGCTAAATACCTAATCGAAGTCCCAGATAAACTTGCTAAAAGTTTTCTTGTTATTCCTCTTTTAGATCTATATTTTTTTACCATCAAACCTAAATTATTTAATCTGATACTTTCTTCTTCTATAGCTTTTAATGATAAAAGATTATTTTCTTGATCTAATATTTTATTCATTTACAACTTTCACTACTAATGATATCAAATAAATGCATTATAGTGCATTTATTTAACAAATGTAAACTTATTTAACTTTGGATAAAAATATGAGTTCTAACAATTTACTAATATTAGTTGCTACAATGACTGGCACAGCACTTATGGCAGCTGAAGATATAGCTGAATATTGTGAAAATAATGATATAAAAACAATAATTCATGAAATGGATGATCTTCAAATTAGTGAAATAATAAACGTTAATAGTCCTGTTTTAATTTGTTCTTCTACCTATGGACAAGGCGATGTTCCTGACGGATCCCAAGAATTCTATAATGAATTAAAACAGGCAGCCCCAGATCTATCTAACGTAAAATATAGTGTTTTTGGTTTAGGCGATATGACTTATAGAGACACATTTGCTTATGGTGGTAAAAAGTTCTTTGACTTGTTAAAATCTTTAGGTGCAAACTCTTTAGGAGAACCTTTTTATCATGATGCCTCAGACGGAACATTACCTGAAGAAATAGCTGTTGATTGGTTTAAAGATAATATAATGCAATTAATAAAAAGTTAAGTAGAGCTAATAATGAACATAAAATATAATGCTGCATATGATTTGTTAAAGAGAAATATTGATAAAAATCCCGAAAAAATTGCCTTTATAGATAATAACAATTCGATTACCTATAAAGAATTATTTGATAGAATAAAAGCCTTTTCATATTCTATAAAAAAACATCAAATAAAAGAAAATGATAGAATTATTTTATGTATGCATGATTCTATTGAATATCCAATTGTATTTTTAGGATTAATATGGGCGGGTATAATTCCCATATGTATAAATACAATGCTTCCACAAAAAGACTATGAATATATGCTCGAAGATTCAGAGGCTAAAGCTGTTATTACTTCTTCTAATTTAAAAGATTGTTTTTTATCAATAATTAAAAAATTAAAGAATAAACCATTACTAATTATTAATGAGGATGATAAATTAAACAGCCTTAATATGCTTATAAATCAAACAGATAATTATATACAAAACCCCTTTGATACTCATGGAGATGATGTTGCCTTTTGGCTTTATTCTTCAGGCTCTACAGGGACTCCTAAAGGCACATTGCATATACATAAAAGCTTAATAGCCACGGCAAATACCTATGCAAAAAAAGTAATTAAGATAAATAAAAATGATATCTGTTTTTCTGCGGCCAAACTTTTTTTTGCTTATGGTTTAGGAAATGCGCTTACCTTTCCTATGAGCGTTGGAGCTACATCTATATTAATGACAGATAGACCAACCGCAGAATCTGTTTCTAATATTATTAAAAAATACTCTGTTACATTGTTTTTTGGCGTACCAACCTTATATGCTGCACTTTTAAACTCCAATATAAATATAGAGGATTATATATCCTTAAGGCTTTCAGTGTCTGCTGGAGAAGCATTACCTGCTCATCTATGTAAAAAATGGAGCGAAATATTAGGTATAAGCATTTTAGATGGAATAGGTTCTACTGAAATGTTACATATTTTTATATCTAATACAGTTGAAGAAACTATTCCAGGAGCTTCTGGTAGACCAGTAGAAGGATATAAAGCAAGACTTATTAAGGATGATGGCACAAAAGCTTTAGACGATGAAATTGCTGAATTAGAAATTCAAGGACCTTCAAGCGCTATATCTTATTGGAAAAAACCAGAAAAATCTCAAATAACCTTTAAAGAAAATTGGGTAAAAACTGGTGATAAGTACATTAGAAGTAAAAATGGTATATATACATACTGTGGAAGAGCTGATGATATGATGAAAGTATCGGGTCAATACGTTTCGCCCTTTGAAGTGGAAGGGGCATTACAAAGTCATAAAGGCGTCTTAGAAGCTGCCGTGGTTGCCGAAAAAGATGATAATAATTTAATTAAGCCAAAAGCCTTTATCGTTTTAAATAATAATATTTTAGCATCTAAAGATTTAGAATTAGAACTAACAAACCATGTAAAAAATCAATTAACACCCTTTAAATACCCAAGATGGTATGAATTTGTGGAAAATTTACCTAAAACTGCCACAGGCAAGATTCAAAGGTTTAAACTAAGAGGTAAAAATGGATGAAGATAATGATTTTATTTATATAAATGGTTTTAAAATAGAAATTAAAGTTATTTCACAAAATTCTAATTTGGAACCTATTATTTTCTTGCACGAAGGTTTAGGTAGCGTTTCATTATGGAAAGATTTTCCATTAAAAGTTTCAAAAGCTACAAATAGAGATGTAATATTATATTCTCGAATAGGTATGGGAAAGTCATCTCCTATAAGAGAAAATAGAAAATCAACCTACATGCACGATGAGGCAAATATATATTTACCTCAAATCATCAAAAGTTTAAACCTATCTGAAGTAATTTTATTTGGTCACTCTGATGGAGCTTCAATTGCATTAATATATGCAGGCAGTGGTTTTAAAGTAAAATCTCTTATTTTGGAAGCTCCACATGTGTTTGTAGAAGATATTTCAATAAAAGGAATAGAATATGCAAAAAAAATGTGGCATAGCAATGACTTAAAGAATAAACTTTCTAAATATCATAAAGATGTAAGTGGGGCATTTAATGGGTGGTGTAATGCATGGTTATCAAAAGAGTTTAGAAAATGGAATATTGAAAGCTACTTAAAAAATATTAATTTACCAATCATGTTGATACAAGGTCTAAATGATGAGTACGGAACTTTAAAACAATTAGATAGTATAGATAAAAATGTTATTAATAAAACCTACAGGATAGAGATAGAAGACTGTGGTCACAGTCCTCACTCTCAATACCCTAAAGAAATTATAAATAAGATAAAATATTTTTTATCTTATAATTTAACTTAAATTGACGGTAAATTTGATAACGCCATAGCAACTTCACTTTCATCATAGGCTTGGTCTTTTAATTTACCACCAAAATAATCCATGTATGCTTGCATATCAAAATGACCATGACCACATAGATTAAATAAAATTGTCTTGCTCTCTCCTTCTTCTTTTGCCTTTAAGGCCTCAACAATAGCACCTTTAACTGCATGATTGGCTTCAGGAGCTGGCAATATACCCTCTGCTTTAGCAAATGTTACACCTGCTTCAAAACACTCTAATTGTTTATAAGATGTACATTCAATATGCTCTTCATTTGCCAGATGACTAACTAATGGTGACATTCCATGATATCTTAATCCACCAGCATGAAATCCAGGTGGCACAAAAGAGGAGCCTAAAGTATGCATTTTTACTAAAGGCGTTAAATGACCAGTATCACCAAAGTCATATGCAAATTTACCTTTTGTTAAAGTTGGGCAATTTGCAGGTTCTACAGCAACAATTCTTGTTTTACTTTCTCCTCTTAAGTTTCTTCCTATGTATGGAAATGATATTCCTGCAAAATTAGACCCTCCACCAGTACATCCAACTATAACGTCTGGTTCATCACCCGCAATTTCTAATTGTTTAATACTTTCTTGCCCAATGATTGTTTGGTGTAATAAAACATGATTTAGAACACTTCCTAATGCATACTTTGTATCATCTCTCTGTGCTGCCATCTCCACTGCTTCTGATATAGCTATTCCTAGACTACCTGTACTGTCTGGACTATCTGCTAGTATAGCTCTTCCCGATTCTGTCTCATTACTTGGACTAGCCACACATCTCGCTCCAAAACTTTCCATTAAAGCTCGTCTATAAGGTTTTTGACCATAACTTACTTTAACCATATAAA
Source organism: Candidatus Pelagibacterales bacterium (assembly GCA_002684605.1). The sequence continues at coordinate 63,569 of NYVM01000053.1, forward strand.
CATCTACTTCTAGACCAAAAATAGCCCCTGCATAGGCTAAAGATGATCCCCACTGACCCGCTCCGGTTTCAGTAGTTAATCTTTTTATACCTTCTTGCTTATTATAATAAGCTTGAGGAATTGCTGTATTGGGTTTATGACTTCCAGAAGGACTTACTCCCTCATACTTATAATAAATTTTTGCAGGTGTATCTAAAGCTTTTTCTAATTTTCTTGCTCTATATAAAGGGCTTGGGCGCCACTGCCTGTAAATATCTCTAACTTGATCTGGTATTTCTATTTCTCTATCAGTACTCACTTCTTGCATTATTAATTCCATAGGAAATAATGGGGCTAAATCAGCTGGTCCGATAGGTTCTTGTGTTCCAGGATTCAAAGGAGGAGCAAGTGGCGTTTTTAAATCTGAAGCTATATTATACCAATGAGTTGGCATCTCATACTCATTTAAATGAATTTTTACTCTTTCATTTTCATAATTTGTTTGATCTAGTGCTGAAAGCACATCTTGTTCACCTTTTTTAAACATATAACACCCCTTTAATAACTATTTTTTTGACTTAACCCATATTCCTCTATCATGCATTAATTTGATTTGTTTATCAATAATTTTTGATTTGTATTCTTTATGTTTCATTGGTTTATTATTTAAATATAAATTTTTTGGATATATAGGATCTTTATATAACAATTGATATAATTCACTTCTAATATCTTTCATCCAGTTATCCCATTGAGCATTTTCCCTATGGTATCTTAGGGCTTCTATATCTACCACCCCAGAAACATAGGTTGAAGAACCTCCATAATCTTGTTTACCAACTATTTTTCCTTTATAATCAATAAGAGAAGACCGTCCTCCAAAAGTATCTATTGGAATATTACTTTCTTTTTGTAAATAGTATGTACCCATATTTGGGGCTAAAACATACATATTATTATCTAATGCTCGGGCACGGCTTTGTATTTCGAATATCTCATTTCCAGTTGCAGGATGAGGATAAGAAGCTCTATAAACAACCTCTGCTCCATTTAATGCAAGAGCTCTCGCATTTTCAGGATAAGAACCTTCATTAGCCATCATGATACCAAGTCTACCTATATCTGTCTCAACTACAGGCCAAAAAGCATCTAAATTATTTCCATATTTATCTATCCACCAATCATAAATATCGTGAGGACAAACTGAGTGTTCAACTGGAAATAAAGGAGAAACTTTATAATGAATTAATATTACTTCTCCTGAAGGATCTATAATAAAACCACAATTAAAAAATCTATTTGGCCAATCTGGATGTCTTGCTTTAGCCTGAGCTATAATATAAGTATCATATTCTCGAGCTAAGCCTCCAAGCATATCTGTTTCCCATCCAGGAATATCAATACAACATGTTTTTGCAAAATCTTCGTGATCAGCATCTAGGACTTCATCATTAAAACCCTGCAATGCTCCTTCAGGTATAGCTATTAGTCTTACAGGCAAAGATAAGCTTGATAACCAAGAAGCTGCTTTTGTTAAGTGCTTAATATGGGTTAAGTTTTCCTTAATATCAGACCTATGCCTTATTCCTCTTACAGTAGGGATCAATCCAACTGCTGTATATGGCTTAATACTCATAATATCTTCCTTAAAATACAAATTAACAAAATTGAAGTCTGCAATTATACTTACATATAATATATATTCTTAATAGTATTATCCTAAAATTGATAATAATTTATTTATAACGTCTTTAGTTTTCGCTTTGCCTCCTAAATCTGGAGTAAAAGGCCCCCCATCTTTAGCATATTTTTTTATAGCATTATTAATTCTATTAGCAGACTTATATTCTCCTAAATAATTTAACATAAGAACCCCGCTCCATATAGCACCTATAGGGTTTGCAATTCCCTTACCTACAATGTCAAATGCAGAACCATGAATAGGCTCAAACATAGATGGATATATTTTATTAGTATTAATATTTGCAGTAGCTCCTATTCCTAAACTACCTGTTAATGCAGATGCAAGGTCTGATAAAATATCTGCATGTAAATTTGTAGCAACTATGACGTCAATTTTCTCTGGGCTATTAACCATTACTGCTGTAGCTGCATCTACTAACAACTTACTTGTCTTAATTGAAGGGTATTTTTTACTAACCTCATAAAAAACCTTGTCCCAAAGCTTCATACCATGCCTTTGTGCATTAGATTTTGTAATTAATGTTAAATGCTTTTGGGGTCTTTTTAAAGCTAATTTAAAAGCATATTCATGAATTCTTCTGCATCCTTCTCTAGTGAATATTGCTAATTCGCTTCCTACTTCTAAAGAAAGTCCTTTATGAACAATACCTCCGGAGCCAGCATATTCACCCTCACTATTTTCTCTGACTATTATCCAATCTATATTTTTTGCTAAATTTTTATTTAATGGTGTATTAATTCCCTCCATATATTTAGATGGTCGGATATTTGCAAATTGATCAAGTTTCTGACAAATTTCTAATCTAAGCCCCCATAAGGTTATATCGTCGTCAATATTTTTATCACCTACAGCACCAAAGAAAATTGCATCATGCATTTTTAATTTATCTAAACCATCACTTGGCATCATTTTATTATATTTTTTAAAATAAGCACTCCCCCATTGATAATACTTTAGCTAAAGTATTATCAATGGGGGAGTGCTTATTTTAAAAAATATAATAAAAT
>NYVM01000054.1 GCA_002684605.1 Candidatus Pelagibacterales bacterium
TTGATCACCAGCTGTAGTAGAGAATAACAAACTAGCAGACCAATCATTTGCAATATCAAAGGTATCATCTAAGTTATAGCTTCCACCTGTTCCATTTGGATATTCGTATTGTGAAATACTTTCACCACATCCAGGAGCTTGTAGTAAGGTAGTAAATGCCACACTAGTCCATTCACTAGTAGATCCATCATCACATATTGCTCTTACCCAAACAGTGTAAGCTGATATTGGATTTAAATCAACAATAGAAACATTTGGTTCGCTTAATGATTCTCCAGCTTCAGTTGGAATGGACGAACCTTCTGTGGTTGATAAAACATACTCCCAAGAAACTGCTTCACCTGCATCCCATGATACATCTGCACCTGTAGAAGTTACATTCGACACAGTTAAGTTTGCTGGAGCACCACATAATAGCTCTGTTATACTTAAATCATAAGCAATATTTTGAGGTGTTGCATATGTAGATATTACAAAATAGTATGTAAATCCTTCTGTAACGCTTAGTTCNAAAGAAGCGGGNTCTGAACTAAANCCNAGTTCNAGTNNNGCAATCCANCAANTAACNCCAACATCNTCAGCATTTTCATANACATACATACCAGCATAATTAGCTGATGTACCACCTTCACCTATTGATGGAGCTAAATTAACATTTAAGCTCATAGTTGACGCGGCCGTATATGAATATACTACGTCATCTCCACTAAGGTAAAACCCGTTTCCTGAATCACATCCAGTTGCTGAATTATTATAATCATCTCCATAATTAATCGTATCATCTGAAGTTGAATAAGGAATACTTTCGATTACAATAGGTGCCTCAGCTGTAGCTCCAATAGATGTGGTTGTCCATTCAGCTGGAGATCCGATCCAATCAGAAACACTATCTCCACAATTAGATTGCATTGCAAAGAAATAAGTTGTACCAGCACTTAAGCCAGTAAGTTGGTGAGGGAAAGAATCAAACTCATAAACAGTTGCTGTTCCATCTCCAGGGGTAAATGTAGTTTCACTATACTCCAATTGATAATTAATAACTCCCTCTTGGTTAGTTCCATCAACAATTAAACCATCTAAAGTCATAGTCCAAGCAGTTATAATAGGAGTAGCACAACTAGGACATTCCCCAGTAATTGAATCATCTTCAATACTAGACAAAGCGCCTTGACCAACTATATTTCCAGTAGCATCATTAATTGTGTATGATGTTTCAGATGGATAACTTCCATTGGCAACCCATAAAGTTGTTACAATTGAACCAACAGAAACTTCAAAACTAACACTTGAAGAAAATCCGGTAGTAAATGTAGCACCTTCCAAAACAACATTTCCATCAACTAATACATTCATACTAGCTCCGTTCCATCCGTCACCATAGGAATCAATCATTACAAGTGAATAAAAACATGATGGAGGAGGAGGACATGTAACAGTAAACTCTGTCATATCGTTTCCATCCTCAACAGATGCAAATACATTTTCATCAGAATCTGTAATTGTGTAAGCGGTTTCGTAATCATAACCACCAGGTGTCCAAGCTGATGTGATAACATCACCTTCATTAACAGTGAAAGTTGCTGATTGAGCTTCATTTGCTGCAGCTTCGGAGGTATTACTAAATGACCCTAAAGAAGTTCCATTTGCAAATAATTCTACTGAAGCTCCGTTCCATCCGTCACCATAAGTATCTGTCATGGATATTGTAAAATCACATTGAGAATATGAGAAAACAAATGAAAATAAAGCAATTATTAATAAGTAATTTTTTTTCATAATAAGTTAGTTTTAAAATAGTTAAGTATTAAATATATATAATTTTTAATTATAATTTAAATATAAATAAATGTTTATGCGAAGTATTAACTAATTGACTGAGTATAATTAAATAAAATGTTTTAAAAAATAAGAATTTAAAAAAAATTTATAGCTTAAATAAGAGTTTAATAAAAAATAGAATTAACAATTATTATATTAATAAAAATATTAAACTAATTTTTAGTTTAAAGTCTTTATCATAAAGTCTNTAGCGAATTTTAATGACTGTTCTCTTGCATCAGNNTTNCCNCCAATGGTTACCCCTTTAGTTGCGCAAAATAAGAAACCAATTTTTTGAAGAAATGCATTAGACATTGGTATATTCAAATAATTCATTAAAACATCTCCGTCATCAGTAAGTTTAAACAAACAGTCTTTAAAACTGTATCCATTTTCGTTTATTTCTAAACCACCCTCTCTATCAAAACCATGATGAGAATCTTTATATACAGTTATATCAATATTTGAATAATTACCTAACTGATTCACAAGATCTACACATGGTGCAGAGGGAGTCCAATCATCTACTTCTCCGATTAAAATGTGAATTGGAGATTGTGAAAATTCTAAATTTTCAAGTTCAAAAAAACATGGCGGATAAAAAGCTAAATGAGAAGCAAACTTTAAATCATTGTTAATTGCTCTTTTTAGTGGAAGCCAAGCTGAAAATAATGTAACAGCTCCACCCAAACTCCACCCCGTTATTGAGATTTTATCTTTATTTATTGATGGATGTTTTGACAGAACTTCCAATGCTTTGTAAGCATCAACAATCATTGCTGCAGTAGTAACTTGATTCTGCTCTCCTACTGTTGACTCTATATCTCTACTTTTAAAACTATTTAACTCAAATGTTGCAAAACCTAAACTTTGATACATTTCTAAATAATCAAGATGATGACTTTTCCATCCCANNCTACCAGCAACNCCAATAATTANTGGAAATTTTTTATTAGGATTTAAAGANTCANNTGGNATAACTAGATTTCCAAAAACTTNTTGGTTNTCTAATTTNTCATAACCATTAATGACATCGCTAAAAGAGAATGGATTATGACTTATAAATGCTATCTGCTCAGAAATACGGGATTCATTTGCAGATAAAGAGGTATTTAAACTGAAAAGCAATATATATGAAAGAAAGGCAAAAAAAAGTGTCTTCATTTCATCAATTTACATAAAAAACTGTTTTTAATTATATTTTATGATTAATAAATTAAAAAAATCGTACAATACACTTATTGCTTTAAGTATAAATTAAGAAGGGTTACTTTCAAATTCTTCGCATGTGTACTTTTCGCTAACTGATATTTTGTGAAAGTNACAAATAGAATTATTAGCTAAATTCTCGCAATTAACACAGCTGTTACTTAATGATAAATTTTCCATAGTTAAATATTTATTTATTCAAATGTATAAGTACAAGTGTTTAGAAACAATTTAAATAAACTTTTTAAGTAAAATTCTTATTTAGACTAAAAAGAAATAAAAAAAACTACATCAGTATTTAAACTGAAATAAATTTTAGAAAAATAGAAACTATGTATTATATATTACAGCTTTTAAAAAAGATCAAGTAGAAGGGTTGACTACTAAATTTAAATTTATAAATCCTGCAAATCTTTTTAGCCAATAACTTGACATAATAGATTTTTTAACTAATTCTTTTCTATTTGGTGCGTGGATAAATGAATTTTTAGAAAGAAAAATACCTACATGAGAAATTGAATTATCAATACCATTAAAGTATATTAGATCACCAGGTTCTATTTGATTTAAATCATAATTTAATTGCTTTTTCCATTTTTGAGATTGTAACTTAGTTGTTCTGGGAATTAAAACATCATGAGTNTTTTTAATTGTCCATTGAATCAATCCACTGCAGTCAAAACCAGTTGGATTACTACCACCCCATATGTAAGGAATACCTATATACTTGACAACTTCATTAATTACTTTTTCTCTATTACTAATAATTAATTCATAGTCATTGATAACCGCATTTTCAGGGATTAAATTGACTTTAGTTAGGTCTACTTTATTTTTCCATAAATTAAAATCGTCAGAGTAGAAATCAAACATCTTATCAATTTCTTTTAAAGACGTTTGATGATTTTCCTCAATAGAATTAAAAATTGAATCTAAATTTTGAGAATTTAATAAGTTAATTGAAATAATAAATATTAGTGGGAATAGAATTATTTTATTATTCATATTCCTTCGATAATATTATTTATACCATCTTTGGCTTTATCTAATAGCTCTTTAAATTTAAATCTCTTTTTTTGCCTAAGTTGATCGTACATATTTTCTAAACGACTAACATTAATTGAGAATTCTTGCATTAAAACCTCATCTTTTCCATTAAGTTCTATAAGTGGAAGTAATGCTCCTATTTCATCCATTTTCGTAGTGTAGAATTTAACTTTTTGCTTCAAGAAATTTTTAGAAACAGAAGTATCCATCCTTGAAATTAGGTTATTTAGATTTCTGGCATGAAATACAAGGGTTCTTTTAAAATTATCAAACTGTGCTTTTTGATATTCTCTTCTATTTACAATAATAAATGCAATTTCAAAATCTCCATTGTCACAAATCATGTACTTTGGAAAAACAGCTGCACCAATTGCGGTAATTCTTGCTTTTGACTCTCTCTTTTTCTTACCTATTATGTCCTTAAGAGAATTTGATGAACTTATAGTTGTTGATGTTGTTATTGAAGATGATATTTCCAATATTAGAACTCTTTTAAGGTTACTTTTGAACTCATCCGTATAAAATTCATCTAAGTTTTTAAGCTTTTGACTAGCCGTATAATACAACTTACTCTCAAGAAGTTTTTCATCACATTCTAAGCCAATATATTCGCCAGGCGGAGCAGCCTTGTACTGTGAGAAGGAATTTGATACACATAAAAAGCTTATAAATAATGTAATTAATTTCATATAATTAATACTACATTAGTTTATAACTCGTTTAAAAGTGAAATAATATTATTGACTTCAATTTTATAAACAGCACGATATATATATGTAGATTTTCCTTCTGATATTTCACGATATGAAAGTTGACTGTCAACACGTTGAATATTTTTACCAACAGCTTTTGTTACAACTCCAATTTTCGCATCTCTATCAAGTGTTCCAACTCTATTTCTAAGAGATCCACTTTCTTCAATTTTAGCAGCAGAATTAACCATAGACTCTGCTTTATTTAAAAATTCTCTTTGAGCATTTTCTAGTGCTATAATTTTCGCCGTATTTTCATCACCATGTTCTCCACTAACAATAGCATAATAAATGTTATCAGAATCCAAGTATTTGTCTGGATTAAAAACCTCTTTGATAGTGGTTTCTCCTGTGATATTTTTATGCTTTACACTTCCACATGAATTAATTAATAATATTAATGTTAGACTCAGTGATATTTTAATTACATTTTTCATAATTTTTTTTTTATATAATACTATTTTTTAATATCTGCAATTTACATAAAAAATAGCATTAAAATAAAAAAACAAAAAATACAACTAAGGAATACTAATAATCAAGTTAAATCTAGACAACAACTCTATAATATTCTGCTGCTGAAGGAAATATCATGAGGTTAAATTATGTTATTGAACCTTATATTAAATCTACATTAGATGATGAAGTCTATTTATTAGATCACAGATTTAGCATATATTTATTATATTTAGATTATGAATTATAACCATATAATAATATTATTTCTTTCAATATGCTTTAGCTGTAGTCCGGTAAAAAAAATAAATGAAAATGTTATTTCTGGAGAATTTGACAAAGCAATAAACAAAACTATTGATGAACTAAAAAAAATAAAAAACAAAAAGAAAAAGTATCAATATGAATTAATACTTAAAGATATCTTTAGCAGATCTGTAATCAAATCTGAAAATAAAATTTCCAGTTTAAAAAAAGATAAAAACCCTGAATTTTATTATGAAATATATCTTGAATATCAAAAGCTAATCGACAGACAAAACAAGTTGATGAATATTTCATCAAGTAATTTAAAATTTAACTTTAAAAATTATGATAATGATCACATAGAGTTTAGATATAAAACTTCAAATTATTATTTTGAGCTTTCAAAATCACTAATTTCAAATAATGATAAGTTAGATTATAGAAATGCCTACGATTATTTAATTATAATAGAGTCCATAAATCCAAATTATCTTGAAACTAGATCGTTAATTAATTTGTGTTTATCAAGAGGGAAA
>NYVM01000007.1 GCA_002684605.1 Candidatus Pelagibacterales bacterium
ATAAACTAATGTAGCCACTATTAATAATGACTGTAATACTTCATTTAATTGTGTCATAGAAATTACATAGACTGCTAGTCCAATTATTGTAGGTTTGAAGTCTATATATATCATTTTATTTCATTTAATTATAGTATTCAGTTTGCAGTTTAAATGTTCCACTTACACCTCCTGCTTGACCTCCAGTATTTACATACATTGAATGTTGAGTACCATTATAAGTATATGTATTACCAGAAAATCCAGTTTCACCACTTCTATTAGCAAAAAGGAATGGAGTTACTGCTGCTGTAACTGTAGCTTGATAATTTTGATAATCAGGATAAATATCATTCATTCCTTGATTACTATGTTTCATTCCAATACTATTAGTAAGACCATTATAAATATAAAACCCTGAATATATCCAAGTCATCTGCATTCTTCTTTTTGGTCTGCTCCCTGATGATATGGAATCAGGATAAATATTTCTATGATAGACAGAATTGTTAGAACCACCTGCTTGGTCTGCTATAGTGTAATAACTATTGTAAGTTGAATTGTAATTTACATTAGGTACATAAACAACACCTGAGTAACTTGTTGCACTTGTTCCCATTGTAGTTTGATGTGTTGTGTACCACCCTAATTGTGGATGTTCTACTTGATCTCTAAAGTTAGAGCCACTTGCAATTACACCATTTCCTGAATTTTGACCATAATTATTTTCAAATTTCCATCCTCTATAATATCCTTGATCTGCTGTTCTCCATGTATATTGTGTGGCTGCTTGTAAACTAGCATCTCTATAGCCACCACTATTACCACTAGCATAAACTGTAGCTATTTGATTTGTAGCTTTAACTTTTAATCTATAATTAAAGTCATTTTGTGCATATTGTGTTGTAGGTGTGATTGTGAATTGTATGTTTTGATTTCCAGTAGGTGCTGTTCCTGACTGGTCATAAACTGTTACAGTTTCATAAAAATTTGTACCTAATGATGCACTACTATAAATTTCACATTCAATTTTATAAGTTCCTGATTGATGTCCTTCCCAGTTTACTGTATAATTTAATGTAATTTGTGTATAATTACTTGATTGACTTGAATAACTTATTGTAGGAGCAGCAATACTAGAATAACCATAAAACTCTGACATAGTATCAGGTTCTCCAAAACCTGCATCATTAGATAATGTGCCTAAAGATACATTTGAATCACTATCATTGCCATTTATTTCTTGGTTTATGTCTGCCCTTAATCTTAATTGACCTGAACTTGGTACTGCCATAGCTTTATTATTTTATATATCTGTTGCATTTGTAACCCAATCTTCTTGTTTTAAATAATTATAACAAAATTCATAAATATTAGGTGATGATTCTACATCATTAAAATCAATACCATCCCATCTAGATAAATCACCATATTTCACAATGTTTCTCCCATGTAACCTATCTTCTTCATTTTCATATATTGCATAAATTATAGCAACATTCCATATTTTATTATCAACTTGTGGTCTTTCAGCATGTAAACCACAACTATTAATTGCTAATACATGATTGATATAAGTTTCATCAGGATCATCTACTACTTCTCCAGTTGGTTTTTGAAAAGTAACCTCCTTACCTCTATCATCATATCTAGGATCTGTTTCAGGTATATCCTCAGGAACTATAGTTGTAACTTCTTCTGTTCCTGTTTCAATATATTTTTTAAATATAAAATCTCCTTTTATTGCCATTTGTTTATTTATTACAATTATTACATTTATCACTTAATTCTTTAACAGCTTCAATTAATAATCCAATAAGACCATTATAATCTACTGCTTTAAAGCTATCCTCATTTTTAAGGCTATCAACTTCTCTTACAAGTTCAGGCATTACTTTTTCTAACTCTTGTGCTATAATACCACCTGATCTTTTATCTTCTCTATCTATCCAGTCAAATGTTACACCTCTTAACTTGTCTAACTTTTCTAATGGATTTTCAATTACCTTAACATTTTCTTTTAATCTTTCATCAGAAGGAGTAGTTGTAGAGTATGCAATTACATCTCCATCAGCATGGAAATCTCCATCTGCTTCAAATCTAAACTCATTAGAACCATTAATAAACATATCTATTTGACTATTATCTACCCATTGTATATAATCTGTAGAATCTAAACCAATATACTCTACTGCTCTAAGATCTGATGCTACTTTGTCTGCTGTAACTGAATCATTAGCCAGTTTTGCAGTAGTAATGTTTCCATCTAAAATTTTAGCTGTAGTAATATTTGCATCTAAAACCTTTGCAGTTGTAATGTTATTATCAGCAATTTTAGAAGTAGTTACATTTGCATCAAGTATTTTAGCTGTAGTTACTTTATCATTTCCTATAGTTAATGCAGTCCCACCAGTAACATCTCCAGTATGCACTTGATTGTATAAATTTGTAGAACCTTGTGTTAAGTTGTCTGTTGTTGAATTTGTTTCATCTATTAACTTAATCCAGTTACCTGCATGTGCAAAATAACCTTTACCAGTTCCATGTACATGTGCAAACATACCATGATAAGTTGATGCACTTGGTAATGCACCNTCTGTTGCAAACATGTTAGCATANTAAATNTTNCCAGTTGTAGTTATATCATAAGNTCCTGCTGCTAAATTACCTCCTAATGCAGGTGATGTATCTTCTGATACTGCATTAATTGATACTGCTTGAACCCTTGCATCAGTATAATACAAGTTTGTATTTTCAGTTATTGCTGAGGTGTTTAGAGTTATGTCTGCTGTTCCATCAAATGCTACTCCTGATATGTTTCTTGCAGTTGCTAAAGCTGTAGCAGTTGCTGCTAAAGTAGCTGTAGCTGCATTACCAGTTGTAGAACCTGATGAACCACTTGTGTTACCAGTTACATTTCCAGTAACATTACCCACTAAATTACCAGTAATATCTCCACTTGCTCCTATAGTTCCAACACTTATGTTTGGAGTACCAGTTAAGTTTGCTGCTGTAGTTGCTGCAATACCTAATCCATCTACATAAGACTTTGTTATGTGTGCTTGTACTTCTGATTGGCTAGGTCCAGTATATGTAAATGCTCCACTAGTATTGTTATAACTAAATGAACCATCACCTCCTGCATCAACAGCACTAAAGTCTGCTAAGCCAATTCCACTTGCAGTTGAAGTTATTGTTAATGTACCTGCATTGTCATCATAAGCAACCCCTATACCTGAACCTGCTTGAATTAAATTATTTCCAACTTGATCATCTATTCTTTCATTTGTTAGATACAAATTGGTTGAACCTTCAGGAACATCATCAGAACTTACTTGTCCTGCTCCAGTTCCAAAGTCAATTAAATCATCACTAATAGAATCTGCTTTAATGCTAACAGCTCCACTAGCAACATCAAAGTGATTAGATGAGAAACTAGCTACACCCTTTGCACTTGTAGATGCATCATTACCTGCTATAGTTAGGTTTGGATATGTGCCTCCATTAGTCAATCCATTAGAACCAGTTATTGCAACAGTTTGGTCAGGAGCTGAATTTGTAATTGTAAAGTTTGGATAAGTACCTGATGCTGTTATTCCAGTTCCTCCAGTTAAGGCTACTGTTTGATCAGGTGCTGTGTTAGCTATTGTTAGAGTTCCTGCAGTATCATTATATGTGCTAGAAATTCCAGTAGATGCTACTACTAAACTAGCAACCCTATCATCCACTCTTTCCTCTGTGTAATACTTGTTTGATCCTTCTGCTAAATCTGAAGTAGTTTTTGATGATAAATCTAAATTAGATCCTACTTGTAATGCAATTCTTGCATCCACCCTTGAGTTAGTNAGGTATAAATTAGTTCCTTCAGAAAGATCAGATGTTGATTTAGCTGCTAGAGCTGCATCAAATCTTGCNTGAGTATAGTACAAGTTTGCTCCNTCTGTAATNTTTGCNGTNGNTAATGAGATATCAGCACTACCATCAAAAGCNACACCTGCAATATTTCTAGAAGTTGCTAATGTTGTAGCTGTAGTAGNATTTCCAGTNAATGCACCAGTAAAAGTTGTAGCAGCTACAGANGTTAANCCACTTATATTAGGATTTAATGAGATTGTTAANNNNTTTCCAGTAGAATTAGTAGCTATTTCATTTGCTGTTCCTACTACTGATAATACTTCTGTGTTTAAATCAATAGCTTGTTGCCCACCTGCATCACCTTGAAAGTCTAAATCTTGAACTCCTAGCTGAGAATCAACATATGCTTTAATAGATTGCTGAGTAGCTAAAGATGTAGCACTATTACTAGACATATTATCTTCATCCTTAAAGTCTGCTATTGTAATTGTACCATCTGAAAGTGATCCAAATGTCAAAGTACCTGAAATTGTTGAATTTCCAGTTATATTTCCAGTCAAAGCTCCAACAAAGCTGTTTGCTGTTACAGTTCCTAGAGCTGTTAAATCTCCAGTATTATTTAAACTGATTCCACTCTCAGTTCCTAACCCATCAGATAGAACTTGTAATTGTGAAGTCAATCCATCATTATCCCCNACCTTNATTAGAGAATCATAACTGGATGCTATTGATATTCCTGTTAAACTACTTGCCATTTTTTCTTATTTTTAATTTTTTATTTATATATCTCATTAACTTTATAATGTTTTTTTGCTTAGGTTTATATATTTTCATATCTAACTTTTATAATACCCAACCTTGAAAAGTTGGCTCATCTCTATCAGGATATATATCATCATTTGTGTTAGATGTATATTCAGGATATGAAGTCTGATTGAAATCCATATAAGAAATAAACCTNCTTGTGTAATACTCTGCCATAGTTCTCTCCTTTTCAACTAAGAAATCTATCTCATTCTTACTAACTGTTTCTGCATTTTCAGATACATGCTTAAATATCCCACCATTCTTAATTTGATAAGCACCAAATGGAAGGAAATCAACCATTGCATAATGAATTAGCATAGGCTGAACATAATCTATCAGTAATGTTTCATAAACAGTAGTAGCAATAGCATCAGTTTTTATCAATTCTGCTATTTTGTTGTATAAATCAGTACCTAGATAATGCTGAACATGTATCTCTTGTGCTATAGAGATAAAATGCATTAGCTTATCTGCCTGGACATTACCATCTATTATAGTGTTTTGCACTAAATCATTTCTATTTATAAATAATACTGTTGCTGCCATTACTTTCTATTTTTTTTTGCTGTTGCATATCCCTGATTTTTCATATCTCTAGGTGCTATTGCTGCCTTACCTATTTCAGCAGGAGTAAATCCTTGACTTCTTGCTTGATTTTCAGATACTCTTTTATCATTTAATAGACCATCATTTACTTTAAATGTACCATCTGTGTTTCTTTTTCTAAAGTAAACNACTCTACTCCAGTAATGATAGCAATTAGGTCCACCTTTATATAGCCAAATAGAGTATGTATCAGATCCATCCTTCACCAAAACCTGCATTAACTNCTNCTTTATCCATTGATTCAATNTCTTCCCTTCTGTAAATTCTTTTAGCTTCATATAAAGCTCTACAGAAATCTCTTGTATTCTTTCTAACCCCTCCATCATATCTGTATCTTACTTTAAATAAGGCTTTATCATCACCACTTTTCTTCTCTTTGTTAGATTTAACCTTATCAGCACTTGCAAGTTCTAGCATTGAGTTTAATTTTTCATCATTATCATAATCAACTGGTGCATCAGATATAACATCCCAATCTTCTAAGTTCTCATCTTCACCTAATTCTATTAATTGATTAGCTACATCACCAGTAAGAAACTCATTTACTCTATGAATTACCATTGGATTGATCTTGTCCTTCTTTTTTAGAGCTAATTTCTGTCCAGTTTCTTCTTCTCTTGTTTCCTGATCTGTAACATTTGTTAAATCTGTAAACTCTAAAGGCTGTAATGTCTTGAAATATAGCTTTAATGATATGTTATTAAATGCTAATATCTTATCAAATGCATCAATCATAAGATTTTGATAAGGTCTAACAACCATATTATCCATAAGGATAGATGCTTTCTCCATTTCATCTGCATTATTTCCTAATCCAGTATTGTTTTTAATNCCTAAAAGCATTGGTGATACAACTCTATGAGCTACTAATATCTTTTCTTGTGATTCAGTACTTAAAAATTGATACTGATTATGTGCATCAGATAATTGTATTGGTTCTATACTAGCTTGAGATTCAGTATTATCATTAAATGATAGTATAAATCTTCCTGCATTAGTTGATCCAGTAAACTTATCTGCTATTTTTCTTTCAATTATTGATCTTTCTTCTTCATTTGGTATTCCATTATTCATGTTTATAATCATTGAAGGACTTAATCCATTCTTNATGTTATTCATGTGGAAGTTAGATACCTCTCCTTCAAGTTCTGCATACTGTAATCCACCAGTATATGCAGGAGGACTATAGTAATAATATCCTGCTTTATATGGTTTAATAAATAATATCTCTATACTTTCTTTAGATGTACCAAATGCAGGTATTCTTTTAAGCTCATCAGAGGACTTGTACTTGCTCCAATCAGGAGAATAGTAATATCCTTCAATTTGTCCTTTATCTGAGCTAATTTCAGCTCTTAGTGTTTCTACTGGGATGTGTTCAATTTGTACTATTTGCTTTCTTCCCTTACCATAGATAACTTGTATTGCAGCTCCACCCATTAAGTAGTAATCATATATAACTTTCTTGATTACATCCTTCTTCATTAAGCTAATCATTTGTGCATACTGGTCAGGTTTAGTTGCACTATCTGTTGCATCAAGTCCTCTACCATATATCATCTCTGATATTCCATTTATACATGCATGGTTTGTTGGAGATGCCATAAAAGTATCAATTAGGTATTGATAGAAATTGTTGTCCTCTCCATACATTACAAAATCCTTTCTAGGATCTTCTATAATTTTTGGAGAAACATAACTAGCTAAATCTACTACTCTTATATCTCCTTCAAATTTTGGTTTTCTGTGTTGTCTGCTCATAATTATGCATTATATACTTTATAGGTGTTATCACCTTGTGTGCTTACTTTGTATAATCCTTTAATTGAATCATAATATTCTGATGCTCTTTGTGAAACAGTCTGATTAGTACAAAAGATTCTGTCTTTATATATTGTCTGCTCTACTGCCTCTCTAGGATCTTCCCACTTGCTTGTTGCTAAGTTCCATTCTTCTTGTGCATTTCCCCATGTTGATCCTATTGCTGTTAATGCCTCATCCCAGTTTATAGTAATATTGTTCCATAATTCAAATACTGTATTCCAGTTTGATCCTAATGATGTTAATTCTAATTCATAAAACTTACCTTCCTCTAAAGTTAATGCAACATTAATAGATGCAAACCCACCTAACCTTCCTAGTGGAACTGGATTTGTTTGTACTATATTAGTTTCCTCATCTCTTACAATTAAAGTTCCTGATAGAACAAAAAATCTAGGAATAAACTGAAAAGTTTGGGCTGATGTTGCAGTACTTAGAATTATCATACCTATATAATGCTATTTATTTATTTTTTTATAAAGTGTAAGATTATTTCTAAAAAAAAAGGAGAACCTAAGTTCCCCCTTTAATTAGAAAAAAACACTTAACTATTATGATGTAGGAAAAGTACTAATTTGTGAATTACCAGTTGCAGCAGTTGTAACTAATGAAGGTGTTACAAATGATGGTGGTGCTTTTTCTATTGCTTCAAAAGTTAAATTGAATCCATTAAAATCACCCATTGCAGCTCCTACAGTAAAATTACCTGTATTTAGTGTACATCCATTCACCTGACCAACCATTAAATAATTGTCATCATTGTCTTGAACCACAATGTGTGGTCTACCAACTGCTAACAATTTAATTTCTTCACTTGTTGCTCTATCATAATATTGTAGTTGTAGTGTTAATGTTTCAGTATAGAAAGTAGTTCCATTCTCAGTAGAACTTGTAACAGTAGTATCTAAGTTTGATGCTCCTCTTACATCATACTCATACATATCAGGTGAAGATGCTCCAAAAGCAGTTATTAATCCTGCTGATTCAGTTATTGCTCCTAATGCACCAAAATTTGCAAAGAACACCTTTTTAATTCCTCCTGATTTATTTCTACAAGGTACTATCCTTCCAGTAGTTAAATTACAACTCATATTATTTTATTTTTTTGTAAGTATTAGGAGGCTTTTACACCTCCTATTTACTTGGATTATTAACTCTATTAATTATGCTTGGTAAAGAACTATCTCAGCTCCTAAACCATACTGGATTCCATATGCAAATCTTGCAACAAATCTAGCATTTCTATCACCTAATGTATCAGCAGTATCAATTACTCTGATTTCATTTAGATCACTTAATACTGAAGTTCCAAAGTATAAATTTGAAGTCTGTGCTAATGCCATTGTGTTTGTAGACATACCATTTGCCATGAATACTGGAACTCCATCAAAAGTTAATGCTTGGTTATTATACCACATTTGACCTTTGTTTTCATATCCACCACCAAAACCTAAGGCAAGACCACCTAAAGCTCTAATGTAGTTTTTCATAACATCTTTAGAAACATATAACTTAAGATCTTCCTTTCCATAGATTGTGTTAGGACATAAATCTAAAGTAGCTCCCATTTTTGCTACAACATTTGCAGCAGTAATAGCAGCAGGATTAGCTACATCAATAATATCTCCATCAGCAGCCCATAATGTTTCAAATCCATCTATCTCTCCTGCATTTCCATTAGTACCAGTCCAGATGTTTGTTTCAACTGAAGCAGCAATCTGATCTGCAAAGTTAGCAATGATAAAGTCTGAAAAAGAAGAAGGCATATTAGTGAATGCACTAACTCCTAATTCTGCTGATTCCCATGAATCTACAAATTGCTTAGTACAAAACTTAGTGTTTACCTGAAACTCCTCAGTTTGTAATACTCTTTCTGTAATTGCTACAGTTCCTTGGTCATCAAAATCACATGTTGAATTTTTAATAAGACCTGATGCAGCTACCTTTTGTATAACACTCTTGTGTCTTACATTTGGCATAACAGTTACACCACCATTCTCTAGTGTTGTTCCTGAAAGTAATGCAGCAGCAATGTACTTTTTAGCACTTTCCCCTGCATAAGTAGTTGTTATTGTTGGTTTACTCATTTTTTTTGAATTTTAAAATTTATATTATTTACTTAATTTATTGATAATTCTATCAAGACTTGTTTCAACTCTATTTGATGAGATTTGAAATTCCATCTCTTTAGATTTTGATTCAGGACTGTGTGTTATTGGCTGTGCTGCAGGTTCTGCTGACAATTCAGTTTCTAACTTCTCAATTTCCTCTTTTTGAGATCCTAAAACTTCTGATAGATTTGTTTTCATTTCCTCTACCATTGATTTTAGTTCATTGAATTCCTCTTTTGATGGATAATCTGTAGCTAAATCTTCAGCCTTAACATCTTCTTTAGATGTTTCAACTTCTTCTTCAACTTCTTCTGTAGCTTCAGAGATACTGTCAATTAGACCTTCTTCTTTAACTACAACTGATCTTCCATCTTCTAAAGTATATTCACCTATTGGCATTGGAACTCTATCATCTTCTGTGACAATAAAAACTTCCTTACCACCTTCAAATGATTCTGCCTCTATAACAGTACCATTATCTAGATTCATAGTAGCTAGTGTAACTTCTTCAGCTTTCACTTCTACTTCTTTTACTTCTTTTGACAACTCCATGCCTAAGATGTTTTTGATTTTACTAATTGTATCAGTTGCTTTCATGACTATATAATTATATTGATTTAAAAATTTATATTTTTGGTTTAAGTTTCTGTCCTACCAACTCCTTGTCCCCATATTGTACCATCACAGCATTCTATCCTATAATTGTTATCATCACAAAGACAACCTTTTGTAGATCTTATAGGACTAGTATATGATGGTGTTGGATTTTTTCTCTTTTTTTTGCTCATCTTCCTTGTTGATTATAAGGTTTTACATAATTAGTAGCACCTTTATTCTTTGATGTTTTAGATTTAGCATGAACTCCCTTTCTTCTAACATTCTTTTTTTCTAAAGTTGTTGAACTTATAAACTTACTCCTTGCCATTATCTATTAATTGGTACACAATTAGGAACTCTCTTGCCATTCTTTATCTTAGTTCCATACATTTCATATCCTGATTGACATGGTTTTTTTAATTCATGCACTTCACAAGGCATGTACCATTCTTTACCTTCAATCTCATGCATATGATAACCTTCACATCCTATGTTCATAGCCATTTCTTCAGCTTTTTCTATGGAAGAATATGCTAATCTATCATCTATGATTGCAAAGTTATCATCAACTACTACAGTTTCAAGTTCTAACTCTCCTAATTCTCTTAGTTTGTTTCTACTCCAACCTAAAGCAGCTAACCCACCCCATAACAAGTATGATATATTAGCACATGCTTCACCATCATTCTCATTCTTTCTGTATTGATCTTCAGCTCTAGATAAATAGCTATACATTCTTTTAATTGTTTCTACAGAGATGTTCTTCTTTTGTGCTAATTGTGTTGCTCT
Organism: Candidatus Pelagibacterales bacterium; assembly: GCA_002684605.1. Next base: position 10,566 of record NYVM01000007.1, read on the forward strand.
GATCTTACCAACATCAGTTGCACATTTATTCTTAATCTTTTTATTAAGTTCAATCCCTCTTTCAGCATTATTTGCTACTCCATCAGGATAATCATTAAAGCTCTCTAATTCAACTTCTTTATCCTCTATAATGTTCTCTATTTCTGACAACAGAAACTCTGCCTCAAGGTGTTCTAATTCACTTAGAAAGTCATTCATCTTCTCTTTAGGTCTTTCAGCTTTATCAGCAAAATAGCCTTCTATTGAAAAACCTTTAACTACTCCTTCTTTTACATAGTTTTTCCATACATCATCAGAATCTACTCTGATTGCTCCCATCCATGTACCTACTGGAACTTCTTTAGTATTTTCATACAATCTACTCTTATCATACACTTCATCCTGGACTATCCAACTCTCTACAAGTGTTAATCCTTTTAAACTGTATTCATGTTCTAAACTTGCATTGTGTTGATTGCCTTGTTTAAGATACATTTGTGATGCTTTCTCTACAGTTTCATTAGAGAAGTAGATATAATAATCCTCATCTTCTCCTTTTCTTAAAATTGGTTTGTTAGGAATTAATATAGCACCTAGTAGTATTCTTTTATCTTTTGATACTTCTGCTAATCTAATCTGCTCATCTTTTAATGCTACAAAATTTGATTGTATTGCAGGATTCTCTACAATAGAAATTGCATCAACTCCATTGTATTCAGTTTCCTCATCTAATATTAATTCTATAATCTTCATATTATTATAATCTTTTATTTTATTTATTTATTAAATTCCTGCAACCATCACTCTGTTTCTTGCAAGTTCCTGAGCAGTTGTAACTTCTTCTGCAACTACAAATGCTTGGATTGGTTCATTTTGTTTTTCTCCTATTGCTGATGCTAATTGATTAATTGGTGATGTGCCTACTACATTAAAATCAGGAGCTTGTATTTGAGGTACTGGAGCTGATGCTCCCCCACCTGCTGAAATACCTCCAACACTTAGAACTGGAATCTGTGTTTGTTTTATTGCTTTAACTTGTGCAAACCCAGTAGCTAATACAGCTGCAACTCCTGCTATCTTAGTAACCAATGTACCTTCAGATTCTAAAACATCAGCAGCTCCTGCATATGTAGATATAATTGCATTTGCTATACTTAATGCTTTTGCTGCATTTGAACCCTCAGTAGCAAAACCTAAACCTAATGCTGTAAACTTTAAAATAGTATCTGCTTTAAATTTTTCTCCAGTTTCAGTTATAGCTGTTGTATCATCTTCACTCTTTTTTGTAATCTCTGCAATAGCTGCAGCTTTAGCTTCTTCTAAACCTAATACATCACCATCATACTTTTTAGCTTGTTCTATTAAAGCATCATATCTTTCTATAGCTTTNNNAACTAGCAATTCAGTTTTTGCATCTTCATCTACAGCTAATGCCTCTCTTTGTGCTAGTGTAAATGCAGCTTCATCATCAAGTTCTTTTTGTTTATCTGCAGCAGCTTTATCATCATCAGCTTTCTTTAATGCTTTCTCCTCATTATTAAGAGCTATAATTTGACCAGTTACTTCTTTTTGTTTTGTAAGTCTTGCAGTTTCTAATGTTATTAGCTCTGCTTTTAATTGTGCCTCTAGTTCTAAATCTTCTTTAGTAGATCCTGACAGTTTGTTTTCTTCCTGAATTACATTAAGTCTAATTCTAGCTAATGCTATTTCTTTATTTGTAATTTCTTCATCTAATGCACTTGCCTCTTTTAAAAATGCTATCCTTTCTTGTGTGGAGAATTTTTCTCTATTAACTGCTTTTTCTAAAAGGTCTGCTCTATCTCTATCAGCTTTTGCTCTATCAACAAGTAATTGTCTTTGTATCTTATCACCTCTTGCTGTAGCATCTGCAAGGTCAGCAGCAATCTTTAATTCTTTTCTAGTTTCTTCTCCAAAATTCTTAATACCATCAGTAGCTTCTTTGAAACTTTCTTTAATTCCATCAACTGCAGCAGCAGCTCCTTCAGCATCTCCTCTGAATTTTGCTCCTAAGTATTTGCCAACATTTAATAAAGCTGTTCCAAAACTAGATAAGATGTCTGTAACATTTCCTACAACAACACCTATTTGTTTTGTAATTTTTATAAACTCATTCTGTCCTTCCTCATTACTTGTAAAGGCTGCTCCTACTGCTGCAATAGCTACAACAAATGCACCTATACCAGTAGCTATTAATGCACCTTTGAATGTTCTTAAACTTTTAACTGCTGTTAAAACACTAGCTTTTATTGCCTTGAAACTAGAAACCATACCTCCTGATAAAGCATCACCAGTTTCAGATATATCATCCATGTTAGTTTCAACCTGCTTTAAGTCTGTTGCTGTTTCTTGGATTTCTTTGTTAGCTTCTTTGTTATCAACTTCAAAAAGTAACTGTATTTTTTTTATAACACTCATTTGTTTTTATTTATTTCCCAGTCAGCCATTCTTTTAGCAATCTTTAAGCCTTTTTTCCAGTTATCAGGTAGATATTTAGAACCTTGTGCAAACTTTATATTGTCAGTTTCACCATTTACTATCTGTAGTAAGTCTATAATGTTCTTTAACATGCTACTTATATAATACTTAATTGAGATTTTTTTAATAATTTTTGATATTCTTTGTAATCATCTGATCCATTCCAATTATTCTCTCTCCACCATGATGTTACTATGTATTTTGTACCTTCTTTTACATCTTCACCTGAATGCAACTTATACTCATCAGGTTTCCCCATGTGTAAATTATTCCAAATGACAGCTTTGTACTTTTTTGGCTGTATTTCTTTTTTAAGATGTCTAAAATTTGTAGTTCCTCCAGTAAAATCATCATTCAAATACAACATAAATGTATAAGTTCTGTTTCCTGATGCTAAACAATTCATGTTATAGTGTTCTCCTATAAAATAATCAGGATGCTCTCTAAAGTATTGACCTTTTTCATATCTCTGACCTTGTAATACTTCTCCTTTATTAAAAGGCACACCTAAATATTTAGCAATTCTTTGATGAATCTTTTTAATAGTAGGATTTTTGCTGTCTAATGTTGCTGAGTATGATGTTCTAGCAGTATCTAATTTACTGTATTGATTTTTAGAACCTGCAACTGTAGATTTATGTGCAAATTTATCTATTAAATACATTAAGTGATCTGCTTCTGCTTTGTTTATAAAATTTTCTACTTCTTTAATCATTCTTTTTATTTTATAGCATTTGACAGTTGTTAGTGTATGGACCTTGTAGGTTAGTACCTGACCAGTAATAATAGTTTCCTGAAGGTGAATCTGCAAAATACCTAGCTACTGACAATGGAGTATTACAAGATGAGTTTGTGTAAACAGTATTTGCTTGTTCTATTGTATTTGCATCTATATAAACAGTTCTAGGTGTGTTTTGTGCACATAAATCAGGAGCTGTTGATGCATAATATAAACTTTGACTTCCACATATTGGTGTAACAGGAGGAGTAGGTGGAGTAGGTGGAGTAGGTGCATTTTCATTACACTCTATACAGTTTTCTCCTGCTGTAGTAGCAGTTGAAAATATAGTGAAGTTTGTAATGTCTTGTGGATTTACAGCATTTTCTAAATTAGTAACCCATCTCAAACATTCATAACCAGTTGAACCACCCCTTTGTATAACCCACCATGATGATATTTGTTGTGTCTGACTAACCACATATATTACTTGACCACTAGGATCATCACATGAAATAAACTGAGCATAATATGGACCTTGTGGTCCAACTGGTGGTATAACTGGAGGAGTTGTAGGACAACTTGTAAATGAAGTAGGACTCATAGGTCCAGCATTGTTTCCTGATGTTACCAATCCTACTACTTTATATGTAGTTCCACCAGTACCAAAAGATACAATATCATTTGTGTTAAAAGTAATCTGTGTATTATCTTGTTGTGATCTCCAACCAGTTGTACCATCATCACATTTTTGTAATGAATAATAGTTTATAACTGGTGGTGGGGTAGGACATCCAGTAGCACCTGTGTTTGTTACAGTACCTACATTAGCAGTTGAGTTTGTAGTACCTACAACTATATAAAAAATTCCATTAGGATCTTGAACTCTTGTACCATTAGGATCATTTTCAACTAGATTTGGCAGCTCTACAGTTGTATTACCACTTCTATAACCACCTTGTAAAGTTCCACATTGTTTCAAAGACCAGTATAAAGGACATGCTGTCAATGTTGATTTAGTTACAGCTCCTACAGCAGTACCTGACTGTGTAGTTCCTATTACCTCATATATCTGACTAGGTGTATTAGTTTCAAAAACAAAATCTCCTACAGCTAAATTACTTTGTTGGTCAGTTGTTAAAGCTGACATAAAACCTGTGTTGTTTGTAGAACATTGTCTAAGCTCCCAATAATAAGGTGATGTTGGTGGATCAGGAGTTGTTGGACACCCTGTTGCACTTAAACTTACTACTGAAACAATGCCTCCAGTATATTGGCTTGGATCTGATGTTTGTCCATACACAATGTAAACTACTCCATCTGGTCCTTGAACTCTAGAACCATTTACTGCATCTTCTGTCATACCAGTTAATTCAGCAGTAGTCTGTTCTGAAACAAAACCTCCTTGAGATGTTGTACATTTATATAGTAACCAATAAAATGTAGTTGGTGTAACTGGTGCTGATGGACAACCATTACTACCTAAATCAACTAATGCAGCTACAATACCATTTGTGTTAGTAGTAGTTCCTATAACTGTATATATAAATCCATTTGCATCTTGCACCCTTGAACCAGTTTGACCATTAGCATCAATATCTAAATCAATTTGGTCTGTAGTTTCAGGTGATACAAACCCAGTCTGATTATTAGAACACAATTTTAGAGAATATCTAATTGGATCAGGTGTACCTCCACCTCCTGAAGGACATGTACAAGTAGATAAAGCTCCTATATTAATTGAACCAGTTGTATTACTTGTTGCTGCTACATAATAACATGTACCACTATATGTTCTTTCAGTTCCTGCTAAATTAGATAAATTAGAAAACCCATAATGTTGTATTGAGCTTGTGTTAGAACAAGAGTTTAAAGTATAGTAATAAACTGGACATGTACAAGTAGTTAAACTACTTACATCTATAGTTCCAGTATTTGTTGTTGATGCAATGTTGTAACATGTATTATTGTATGTTCTGCTCCCACTAAGTCCTGATGTACCACTAAAACCATATAAAACAGTTCCAGTACCATCACATCTTGTTAAACTATAATAATATGTTGTTGGACCTTGTGTACAATTATATACTTTAGGACTAAAAGCTGATACAGTTTTTGCTGACACTACAGTTGGCTGTCCTGATGTATTATTTACAATAGTTGAAGTTGTTGTATTACTATTAATAATCACATATGCAACATTATTAGAATCTTCTACTTTTTCTGTTATAGCATATGTAGGACTTGTTACTGCTGTTGATGTTCTAAAAGTACTCTCATTATCTGAACACCTCTTTAAACCATAATATAATGTAGGAGGAGTAGTTGATTCAGGACATCCTGAGAATCCAGTATCACTAACTGTTTTTGCTGTGTAAGTTCCTGCTCCTATATTTCCTTTAACAATATAAAAGTTTCCACCTTCTGTTAGCCTTCTATTATTTACAAAATTAAAAGTGTCTATTGTAGAAGATGATTCATAAAAAGTTCCTAAGTTGGCACAATCCTCAAAGTAAAGCACATTAGTTTCAGGAGTTCCATCAGGCTGAGTTGTATCACCACCTCCAGTATCAGGATTTAGGCTAGGTGCAACATCTACTGTTTCATTTAATAACTGCATTTGGCTTTCACCACTTAACAGATTTGTTGTTATGCTGTTTATTTTATATGACTCATTATTTATAGTAACACTATCTGCTAAACTATAATTTAAAATGAACTTTTTTGGCAGTCTTGCATTAAGTCTTGTTAATCTTTTAGATCTATTGAATACTGATTGAATATAAAACCTATGATATTTTAAAAATAATGTTTCATCAAAAGCAGTACTATTAGTAAACTCATTTAACTCTAAATTAAAATGTATGTTTTCTTTGTTTACTTCAGGTTGAATACTTACTGAATTGCTTGGCATCCAAAATTCACCAAAGTCATTTATTCCACCAGTTCCAGTTTTCTGTTCTAAAAATCTTATATCATTAGCTGATTGTTGAAATATTGGAATAAACAAAACTGCATCTTTAAAGTAAGGTTCTCCATTTTCATTAGCCATCCATCCTACTTGTACTTCTGTTTCATTACTACCATTTAGTAGTTTTTCATATTTTAAATGTGCAAATGGCAGCTCTACATTAAAAATCTTGTTATTACTATCTAGTAATTCACTATTGTTGTATTTCAATGAACCCCAATCTGATCCACTTAGCTGACTGTGTTGTTTTGCTAACCTTGTATCTGTGTCTTTATATTTAAAAATAATTTCTTCATATGGCAATGCCTTATCTATTTCAGTAGAACTTGGATCAACAAATTCTGTAATATCTCTAATAGAACCTGAATTGTAAAACTCCTCTAAAGTTTTTACATGTATAATTCCATCCTTTTCAAAAGCTGTTAGATTAAACATTTTAAACAATCCACTAATAAAATCTATTGTTTTTAAAGATGGCAGATGGTCTTTTATTATAAATTCTTTTTCAAGAGGTATAATTACATTTGTAAGTTGATGGCTAGAGCTGTTACCACTTGAATCAGTTGCTTGAAATGTAAAATTAGATAATTGAAAAGCTGTAGTAGTTTCAATTTCTATTGTATAACCTGCTGATGTATTATACATGAACACAGTAAATGAGCCAGTTGTATTAGTTCCTCCAGTAAAGTTTTGTGAAAATACTTCTGATGTTCCACCCCTTCTTACTCTAATTGTAAAATCAGGATATGCTGCTGTAGCTTGGAAACTAAACACACCTCTTATAAAATCTCTTTCAGGTAACCCAAAAATGTAAATTGCATTGAATGTAACTGCTAGTTTATTATTTAATGCTTGTGCTGTGCTAAAACCTGATACTTGTTTTAGAGCTGTTCCCATATCTTCAAACTGTCTACCCTCTGTGTTTTGACAAAGCATATATAGTTTTTTATAAGCCTCTGGACCATTTGTTAAACTAAAGAAATCATCACTAAATCTAATTGATGTATATTGATTTTGTATTGCTCTTACAATTAAGTGAACTGGAATAGCATAAGTTAAATCTTCAAAATACACCCCATGTACATCTGCAGCAGTTTCTGATCCTGCATTGGTTGGTGCTAAGTTTCCTCCTAGCTCTAAATTCTCTGAACCATCTGCATTCTGATATGGAACTGTTATACCTCCATCCATATACAATCTAGCTGAGTTAGATATTAAAGGACAGATAACTGGTTTGTAATAAGTTACATTAGTTCCTAAATCATCTACTGTAACACCAGTTTCATTATCAGGATTTACTGTTCCTCCAGTTCCAAAAGGATTAGTTAAAAGATTTAATACTTGTGATGCACTATATGTAGTGTTAAAATTATCTAGCCAGTTTAATGAGTTAATCTCATCTTCTCTTAATGTGTCTTTTAGTGTTACTGTGTTTCCAAAAAAGGTAACCTTGTATGATTTAGGTTGATTGTTTTCTATTGATACTCCTTCTAATCTTAAAAGTCCTTCTTTAAATGGTATTGTATTTAACTCTATTCTAGCAGGAACTTTCTTTCTAGCATCAAATGATGTACCAGTTGCTAAATTAAATCTATAATAATGTTTGAATATTTTGTTGTTTTCTTTTGATGCAGGTAAGTTAAAAGGCTTTGAGAAGTCTGTAAACACTTTAGAAACATCCCTAACATCTTGAATTGTTTGATTAAGGCTTAGGCTTTCATCTTCAAATATTTCTACTCTCTGATTATTAATGTATAATTCATATCCACTCATTATCTCACATTGTTTAAGATGTCATATGCAAATTCAAAATCTAAACTATAATTGACAAGTTTATTGTTTATTTGTGTTTTCTTTTCTAAAGAATTAGTAACAACATTTATAGGAGAAACTGCTGTCCCTATTTGCACCCAAACTAATTCAGATAGCATTATTTGTTTTACAGGTTCAAATTGTCCCTCATCTACATAACCAGTATTCATTCTGATTGTTTCAGATCCTTGTTTGTTGTATTGTAATTTTTGATGATCTAAAGGTGAATATGTTGAGCCTGAAATTATAGTTGATTTGTAACTCTTTTGATTTGTACTTAAAGACTGAACATTCTTCTTATTAAAATAATACTCTTGTAAAGCTCCAAACTTATTTAAGAATATAACTTTTAAAATATTGTAAACTGGTTCACATATCCTTCTAACAGTTATTGGAAGTCCTGCTATTGTCTGAGTTCCTCCATCTGCTAATGTATCAGGAATTGTTGTATAAGTTACACCATTAGATGATTCTGATGGGACATATGCAGCTCCAGTTTCAGGAAGATACATTGTAGTGTTTGATTGTAATAGTTGTCCTGCAACTAATTGCTTATTAGAACCTTCATTAAATTCACTATAAGCATCAAATCCATATATATTATGTTCAACTAATTGACTAGAACTTTCTGCTGCAATAGCTCTTTGTTCTTTAGTTCCAGTAAAAAAGTTAATATCAATTTCTGCTGTAATCACTAGACTGTTTTTTGTAGTTGTGCTATATGGAAATACACCATCCCATGTAACATCTAAATAGTCTTTTATCAATTCTGATACCTCAAAGACTACATTGTTAGAGTTTGTGTTTTTTGAAATAACATATTGATTAACACTATTTATTTTAATTGAAAGGTCTGCTGAACCTGATGCTGATGATGATGTTTCATTTAAGAAAAAAGGTGATCTAAGTCTTACTAAGTAATTTGCCATGTTATTTAATTTGTGTTGTTTGATCTAAAAATGATTCTACATCTAATGCATAGGCATCTATAAATTCTTTAGGTAGTTTTTTGTAAGCTGATTCAAATGCATCACTAAACCAGTATGATGGTTTTTTACCAAACCAAAATATAGACCTAGCTATTAAAAAGGCTAAACTCTTTTGCCCACCTTTCATAAACTTTCCAGTATCTTTATTTCTTAATCTTAACCTTTTCTTATTAACCCATTTCAATATTGAAGATGTAGGAGGCATTCCTTTTAATGAATTACCTTGACTTTTATAACTAAATTTTTTTAGTCCATATTTTCTTTCTCCATATTTCTTTTTAGTTCCATCAACCCCTGCATCTAAATATGCACCATAATCTAAATACATAAATTGCAACTGTAATGAGTTAGGAGATACCTTTAGTTTATCATCTACTGACTTATCTAATTGTCCTGATGCAACTAAAGGATATGACTTCCCATTCCTTCTGATCCTTTTCTTTTTAAGATTCTTTC
>NYVM01000055.1 GCA_002684605.1 Candidatus Pelagibacterales bacterium
CATTGGGTGGCAACTGAAAATGCATACCCCTAATTACATTTTTATTTGAGATAGAATAATAAGATTCTCTAATTTCAAAATCTAAATTATTCTCATTAAAAGTGTTTTTATTAAAAGTTTTAGCAAACAAACCTCTGTTATCAATAGCATTAAAATTAGTTATGATATAAACATCTTCTATTTTAGTACTTTCAACCTTCATTTTTTAAAAATTTAAACCAAATAATTCTTCCATTTTTTCAGCAACAAAATTAAAATGAACTTCATCTAAAGCTGGTTGCACACCAATCCAAAACGTATCATTCATAGTTTTTTCTGTATGTGTCAAATCTCCAAACACTCTATATTCTACATCCTTAAAATAAGGTTGTTTTAATAAATTACCTGCAAAGAGTAAACGTGACCCAATTTTGTGACTGTCTAAGAATTTAGTAACATCAACTCTTGAAACTCCACAATCATCTTTCAAAGTGATTGGAAATCCAAACCAAGAAGGATTACTATTTGGAGTTGGAATTGGTAAATGAATAAATTCTGTTAATGACTCTAATTTATTTCTCAAATAAGCATAATTACTCCTTCTTTTTTCTATGAAATATTCTAATTTTCCCAATTGAGCAAGACCACATGCTGCTTGCATATCGGTAATTTTAAGATTAAAGCCAGAATGAGAATACACATATTTATGATCATAACCATAAGGTAAATCTCCGTGTTTCTGCTCAAACCTGNAACCACAAGTATTATCACACCNTGGAGGACAATAACAATCTCTCCCCCAATCTCTAAAAGATTCTGTGATAGCTTTTAATTCTGGATTGTTCATAAAAACAGCTCCACCTTCTCCCATAGTCATATGATGGGCAGGATAAAANCTTAAGGTTCCAATATCTCCAAAAGTNCCACATTTTTGTCCATTCAACTCAGCTCCTAAAGCATCACATGTATCTTCAATTAACCATAAATTGTGTTTATCACAAATCTCCTTTACTCTAGCTACATTAAAAGGATTTCCTAAAGCGTGAGCTAGCATAATAGCCTTTGTTTTNGGGGTAATNGCAGCCTCTATTAAATNTACATTGATATTGTGTGTTTGAATATCTACGTCAACGAAAACAGGTATAGCTCCAAACTGAATAATTGGATTAACTGTAGTTGGAAAACCAGCAGCAACTCCGATAACTTCATCCCCTTTTTTTATTGCTCTATCACCAAGCTTAGGAGAAGTTAAGGTATTAAACGCAACAAGATTAGCTGAAGACCCAGAATTCACAGACAAACAATATTTTACTCCTAAAAATTCAGCCAATCCTTTTTCAAAAAGAGTATTAAATCTTCCTGAAGTCAACCATCCGTCTAAAGAAGCAGCTACCATATTTTGTAATTCTTCTTCTCCCATTAATTTACCAGATGGAGGGATAGTAGTTTCACCACCAACAAAAGAAGTTCTTTTGTATTTTTCCTCACTATACTTTGTGACTAAACCAGCAATTTCTTTTCTGAAATTTTCTAATTTATTGTTTTCCATTATTTAATATAAGTGTTTATTTCTTTTAAACATTGTTTTTTCATATCTCCTCCATTTCTATATAGTTGATGCCAATCCACTATTGATTTAAGGGTTGATTGTAAATTGCATTTAGGATTCCATTTTAATCTATTAGCCGCCTTTGAACAATCTAATTTTAAAAAAACTGCTTCATGAGGAATATTTTTTTTATCTAAAATCCAACTTGCATTATTTCCCCAATTTGAAACCAATTGATCTAAAATCCAACTCACTGGCTTACAATCTTCATCTTTTGGTCCAAAATTCCATCCTTCTGCAAAATTACCTCCATTTAAAAACAATTCTTGAGCTAGTATAAGATAGCCAGAAAGTGGTTCTAATACATGTTGCCATGGTCTTGTTGATAAAGGATTTCTAATCATTACTGGTTCTGATTTTTCAAAAGCTCTTATAATATCAGGGATCAATCGATCTTCAGCCCAGTCTCCACCTCCAATAACATTACCTGCTCTGGCAGAAGCTAATGAGGCAGAGTTTTCTAAATTAAAAAAAGAACGTCTGTAAGCGGAAGTTACTAATTCTGCACATCCTTTACTACTACTGTAAGGGTCGTATCCTCCCATGGGTTCGTTTTCTTTATAACCCTCTTCCCTTTCTTTATTTTCATAGCATTTATCTGTTGTAACAGCAACAATTGCTTTTAAATTTANACATTTTCGAGCTGCCTCCAATACATTTACAGTTCCTATAACATTAGTNGTATATGTGTCTATAGGCTCTTTATACGAAAGACGCACCAGAGGCTGAGCAGCCATATGAATTAGTATATCTGGGTTAAAGCTAACCATACTTTTGGTTATTTGTTCAAGATCTCTAATGTCTCCTATTTCAGATTCCATTCCTGCAGCTACATTCGCCTTAATAAATAATGCTGGCTCTGTGTTTACATCTAAAGAGTATCCTTTAACTATTGCTCCCATATTTTGAAGCCATAAAGACAACCAAGACCCTTTAAATCCTGTATGTCCAGTCAGGTAAACTTTTTTACCTTTCCAAAAATTAGTATCTACTTTTCCTTTACTTCCTTCCAAACTTTCCAAGGTGCTTTATTTTGATCAAATAATTCATTTAATTTAATTTTATCTCTCAGAGTGTCCATAGGTTGCCAAAAACCATCATGTTTAAAAGACATTAACTCTCCATCTATTGCTAAGCTTTTCAAAGGTTCTTGTTCCCATATGGTATCGTCTCCTTGGATTCTATCGATAACTTTTGGAGATAAAACAAAATATCCTCCATTAATTAAAGCTCCATCTCCTTTTGGTTTTTCTTCAAATTTTTTGACTTGATTATTTTCAATACTCAGAGCTCCAAATCTACCAGGTGGAAAAGTTGCTGTTAAAGTCGCGAGTTTTCCATGAGATTTATGAAATTCTATTAATGTTTTAATATTTATATCTGCTACACCATCTCCATAAGTAAAGCAAAATGCTTCTTCTTCCTTTATATAAGGCAACACCCTTTTTAATCTTCCTCCAGTCATGGACTCATCTCCAGTATCAACCAAAGTAACTGTCCAAGGCTCTGCTCGATCTTCGTGTACTATCACCTGATTATTTTTCATATTAAAAGTAACATCGGATTGATGCAAAAAATAATTAGCAAAATATTCTTTAATGACNTAGCCTTTATAACCACAACAGATAATAAAATCGTTGATACCATNATGTGAGTANNTTTTCATGATATGCCATAAAATTGGNNTACCACCAATTTCNACCATCGGCTTTGGTTTAGATACTGTTTCCTCGCTTAGACGTGTTCCAAGACCCCCTGCTAAAATTACTGCTTTCATAAATTATTTAATTAGTTCTAACAAATGCATCAGAAAAAAAGTCATTTTCTTTTAAATTATTTTTAAATAATAATTCTTTTGCTGAATTTATCATATCATTAGAACCACATGCATAGACCTGAGTGTTTTCTAAATCAATTTGCTGTTTTAATGCTATATCTTGAACATACCCTTGTTCTCCATTCCAATCATTAACTTGTCTGGAAAGTACTGGAATGTACTTAATATTTAGATTTTCAATATTTGGTTCCCAAAATAAATCTTCTTGATATCTGGCGCCAACAATTACCCACATTTTTTTATTTTGATATTGTTCATGCGATTTATCTAATCCTTCCAGAATTGATTTAATTGGAGCAATTCCTGTTCCTGTGGCTAAAAAAATAATATTTTTATAAATTGAATCTCTAAGAAAAAAAGTGCCTATTGGGCCCTCTAGTCTCAACAAATCATTAATCTTTGCTTCCTTAAAAAAATACTCACTCATCAAACCATTTCTATATTTTTTAATGAAAAACTCTAGTTGATTTTTATGATCTGAAGAGTTAGCAATTGAATAACTTCTAGTTAGACTGCCCTTAATAATATTCAAATATTGTCCACAATTAAAATTAAAATTTGAATTTGGAGGTAATCTTAAAACTAATCTTATGACATCATCAGTTAGATTATCTATCCTACTAATTTTAGAAGGAATAATTTTTTTCTCGAAAAGTGTAATCTCTCCCAAATCCTCTATGTCTAATTCTAAATCACTAAGGGGTTTGGCATTACAAGAAAGTACAAAATTATTATTTTTTTCTTCTTCAGTTAAAACTAGCTCTTCTTGCTTATTAATGGTGTTTCCAGAAAGTACTTTAACCACACAGCTTCTGCATCTTGAAGATAGACAACTATGCTCCAAATTTATATTTTTTTGTTTAGCAGCTTCAAAAATTGTCGACTTCCTATCACAACTAAAGGATTTATTATTTTTTAAACTTATTTTAAACAAAGCTCTATGATTATTTAATGATTTTTATCTATTATTAATTTCACTTTAAAAAAACTATTTATAATTAGCCATTTTATTATACGTAGTAATCATCTTTCTTTGGTCTTGAATAGAGCATAAATTGCTAAAATCAGCATTGATAAAGTTAGTAGTTTGTAAAAACAAACCAGGTTTGTACTTTTCATCTAAGCTATAGTCAATTTCTTCAACAAAATTTAAAGCTATTGATCCTCTTTTCTGAATCTTTAGTTTTTCCATAGGTCTTAAAATGAGCTTATGCTCTTTAGTTAAAACCTCAACCCCCCATCTTCCTGCACTTTCCCAATTAGCAGTATAATTAAATAAAGCGCCTTTATCACTAATTCCTGCACCACAAAAAATTGATGCAGACGGATGCCAATCAACACCTCCATGAGTATAGGAAGATAACTCTTTTGGAGTACCTCCAATGTTAAAAGCAAGATCTACTACATGTGACGAATTGCCAAGAAACCATTTTTCTTTTACTCCCTCCTCTTTTTTTAAGGACTCTATTTCATGAGCCCATTCCGTAAAATCAAAATTGAAAGAAGTAATTCCACCATCCTGAGCAATAATTTCTTTTGCTTTAATAACAGAAGCAAAATACCTTCTGTTGTAAGCTATGTATACATTTGCTTTTTTAAGCTCTGATAAGCTAACTAATTCTTTAAATTCATTATTTAGCAAAGCACCTGGCTTTTCAATTAAAATATTTTTTACATTATGATTTAATAGTTGCATTGTTGTTTCATATAGTTTTTCAATTCCAACAGCAATAATTGCATGAGTACAGGGATCTGGCTTCTTAGATAAAAAAAAATGAAGCCCTCCGGTTTCAACATTTCTGCCCGTAGCTCCTTTAAAATCTTTTGCAGAATTTTCGCCTCTACCAATAATTGTAGTTGTGGCTTTTAAAACCTCCAAAACTTTTAAATAATCTTGTGCCATTCTTCCAGCACCTATTAACCATATCTTTTTCATATTTATTTTTTATGTTATTGGACAAATCAATGTGTTTGATTCACTGAACCTATTATATGCTTCTAAAATTCTTTTTATAAATGGAATATGAGAGCTACACGCCTCATCATAATTTGGTAATTTTGTATTACCATTTATCAATAAATCATTAATAATTTTAGTTGTTAGAGTACTCTGATATTCATTTATAAACGGAACTATCTTTTCATTAAAGTTATTTTCTTTTCCTAAATAAATGATTTTTTGGGAATTTCCCTCTTGAATAATCCAGCGATGAGATTTAGTGAATACACTGATAGTTATATCTTCATAATCGCCACATAATGAGCTAATATCAAAATGATTACCATTTTGCAAAAATCCTGAAATTGAACCTGTTAACTCTATACAGTTAGGTCTTTTACTTTTAATAATTTTATTATCAATTTCCCCAAAATCTAAATTCAACAACTCAGACCCTGATAAAAAACTGATTAGATCGATAAAATGAAGTGCATTACAAGCTAAGTCCCAATTAACGCCAAAAACTTGAAACCTAACAGGCTCTCCAATTTCAGCTATTTTATTTTTTAAATCTTCATAATGTTCAAACATTCTCCTTGGATGATTCACCCATGTTGGTGTTCCAGTAGCTTTAATTAAATCACTAATTTCTGAATATGATAGTAAATCTTGAAAAAGAACTTTTTCTAAAATTAGATTCTTAACATTACATATATTTAATAATTTCTTTACCAATGTAGAACGAATACTTGCTCCAGTAGCTACGATGACTAGATCTAGTTCTTTAGGAAGATTGTCCCATTCGCTTATGTATTTTACAGTGTGTTTAAATTCAATTTCGTCAGCTCTTTCTTTTGCGATTTTCAAAGAATTTTTTGAATTATCTAAAACATAAATAATTTGTTCTTTACTAAACTTCAGTAATCCTTGTAAATGTCTACTCCCTAGTTGACCTGCTCCTATTAACAATACTTTATACATCTTTCTATTAATTCTTAAATTATACTCCAACCTCCATCTACAAAAAGGTTGTGGCCTGTTACATAACCTGATTCATCAGACAGCAAAAAATATACTGCTGAAACAATATCTTTCGGACTTCCCATTCGCCTCATAGGTACTTTTTTATTATAATTTTCGATAAATGATTTTGGTTGATTATTAAGAATCCCACCTGGTGACACAGTATTGATTCTAATTTGAGAAGCCCCGTAATAAGATGCCAAATACCTAGTAAGATTATTTACCCCCCCTTTAATTGCTGCGTAAGCTGCAGGCATGGTCATTTCAGTCTTTTCATAAATAGTGAAATCTGGACCTACTAGACCATAGATAGAGGACATATTAACAAGAGATCCAAATCCTTGTTTTTTCATTAGTTCCAATATAACTTGACAACATAGAAAATAACCATTCAAATGCATATCTATATTTTTACGCCATGAGTCTAATGGTATTTCTTCAAATTTAACACCCCAATCTTTAGTTCTTGGATAAGCATTATTTACCCATCCATCAATATGTTTGTACTTATCAATTAAACTTTTAATTCCGTTTTTTACTGAATTTTCATTTGTAATATCAATGACAATATCATCAATACCTTTTTTATCAAAATGAATATCGACAGCTATAACTATTGCTCCTTGATTTCTAAAAGAAGAAACCATCTCTTTCCCAAGCAATCCGTTACCACCCGTTACAACAATTACTTTATTTTTTATTGAAAACATTTTTTGTATGTTTTAATTATAAAAATTTTTGTAAATATTTTTTTTTTGGTCATTTTTAAATGGAAATATTTCTCTAGAATTCACAGCTATATTTAGATCTAAATCAAATATTTTGGTTTGATCCGAAATTTCTAAAGGGATTATTTCTTCACCTAATGGAGAAAAAACAAAAGAACTTTCCACATATTCTAATCCATTTCCATCAGATCCAGTTCGATTTACACCTATCATAAAACTTTGGTTTTCAATTGATCTAGCTTTAAGTAGAGTTTTCCAATGAGTAATTCTTGTTTTAGGCCAATTTGCAATATTAACTAGGACAAGATTGCTTTTTGATAATTGCTGATAGAGCTCTGGAAATCTTAAATCATAACAAATACTTAATCCCCAACCACCTTTCCATTGTATACTTTTCGGGAGTATTCCTGGTGTAATTAATTCATCCTCTTTGCTATATGAAAACAGATGAATTTTGTCATAAATGCATTCTATATTACCATTGGAATTAATACAAATACAACTGTTGTATTTTTTATTCTCCTTTTTAGTCATTAAGCCAAACAAAATGTTAATCTGATTATTTTTAGCTAATTTTTGCATTTTAATAATTAATTTTGAATCATAAATATTTTCTGCTAAGTCTAAATTAGACATGGAAAAACCGGAAAATGTCATCTCTGGAAAAATTACATACTGCGCTTTATTTTTTAATGAATTGATAATTTTTTCTACTTTAACTAAATTGCCTAGTTTATTTTCCCAGATTGAATTAAATGAAATAGTTGCGATTTTCATTAATTGTATTTTCTGAAAACAGGTTTAATGATTTTAGATTTCAAATATTTTTCAACGCCAAAATCTAGTGCATCTTTATATATACTTAATGAATATTTTACTGCAGTTAATGTAATTTCTAATTCGTCCTCTTGGTGAGCATAGGATATTGTTAAATAAGGCATTAATACTTTTTTATCTAACATACACTGTGCAAATAACGTTCTAAATGCTAGTGATACTAAACCTTCTTTGTCTTTTGTAACATAATTAGGAGAGCATGCATAACCTTCTAAGTAGAAAAAATTTTCTATTCCCAAATTCGAAGCTATTTGATTCATTCCAATCATAAGTTTGTTGCCATAATCCCAATAATGTTGTACAACGTTATCTCTTTTCATTATTTCAACTGTCTTAATAAAAGCTCCTAGTGCACTCATTTCTGCTCCGTGAGTTGTTGATGTTAAAAACACACGTTCTTTACCTTTTTCCAAAATCCCTCCTAATTCCATAATTTCAGATTTACCTCCCAATACTGCGACAGCTTGACCATTTGCCATTGCCTTCCCAAACGTACATAAATCAGGTTTGACATTATAATAAGTCTGGGCACCTTGAAGATGCCATCTAAATCCTGTTATCATCTCATCTAAAATAAATACTGCGCCATTTTTTTTACAAATACCTTGAACTTGATGAAGAAAATTATTTTTGTTATTCGGACAGCTATTACATACTATTTTATCTTTACAGAGANTATTACAAGGACTTAAGACAGTGGCTGGCTCTAAAATAACTCCGGCTATTTGTCCCTCATGCTTTTCAAATAATTTTTCTAAAGAGCTAATATCGTTGTAATGAAATTTTATTGTATAATCACTTACTTCTTTTAAAGTCCCTCTAGTAAGTTTGGTTGAGCCAATAAACCAATCATCAAATGAAAAAAATGGTTGTTCGAATGGGACGGCTATATATTTTTTATTAGTAAAAGCCCTAGCTAGTTTTACAGCAGCTGTAGTTACCGTAGAACCATGCTTTGCAAATTTTACCATTTCGACGGATGGAATTAATTCACATAATAACTCAGCAGCCTTCAATTCAGTTATAGATGCTCTTGTTAAATTATTTCCTTTAAGAATTTCATTATAACAAGCATCTGCTACTTCCTTATTTCCGTAACCTATGTTCACTGAACGTAATCCCATTCCGTAATCCAAATACTTATTTCCTCTAGGATCATATACATATGCACCTTCTCCTTTGTCTAAAATCGATGGAGCGTTATAAGGAAATTGATCATCACCTCTTGAATAAGTATGTGAACCACCAGGAATATACTCATGAAGTAGTTTGGCATAAGTTTCATCCATTTTTTTAATTTTATTCTTGTTTTTTTTTATTGAAATTTTCCCAATATACGTCCTCTAAATGCAAATTAATCTCATTCCATTTGTTGGCTATAATCGTTTTTATCAAATTTTTATCAGAAATTTTTTTTACATCTGTTAATGAAATTACCTTTTTAAAAAAATTAGCATCTGCCTCATAATCTAACGTCATCCTTATTTTTTGTGAAATTTTGTTCTCATTAATTTGAATTAAATTTATTTCATCTTTATCGAAAATTTTAACCCAACCAGTTTCTAATTTATTATTTTCTTTTCCTTCTAAAGATTTTTTCAAGAATTTAGTACTATAACCAGTTACATTCATTCCTATGGGTAATCCATTAGTTTGAACAACGTTTAAACCATTTAATAATTTTTCAATAACTAAACTTGTAGCTTCAGTAGAGCATAAAATATCATCTCCATCGATTGATATTATATGATCGATATCATTTTTTTCAGCACACTCCAAATGACGTAACGGTATATTTTCATCAGATCCATAAAATATTCTAACTTCATCTTTATCTAAGATTAACTCAAATTTTTGATTTTCTGGGCTTCTTGAAGTTGTAACAAATATTTTTAGTTCTTTTTTATCAATTTCTTCACAAAACTTGACTTGAAAACGCTCAATAAGCCATAATATGAATGGCTTACCTTTTGTTTTTATCAGGTGCTTCTCTGACAGTCTTGTAGAGCCTAGTCTGGCACTTATAAAGACTCCAATCATTATAATGTTTCGATATTATTATTATTATCTGATTTTTCAACTGCATACAATGTTTTTAAAACCTGGTGATCGTGTTGTAAAGTATTTGGAAACGAACATTCATTATTAGCAGCTTTAATAAAAGATTCCATTTCGTCTATATACATTTGTTCAGTAATATTTTTGTTGTACCCGGCTTGAGCTGCGCTTGTTTCATAATTTATTTTATTCCATTTTTTTTGTTCAGGATTATAAATTTTAATCATATTATCTTCCCAATTCCAAGACAATTGTTTTTCACTTCCATTAATAACTAATCGTCGAGTTGCGTTTCTTGAAACAACATCAACTGACAAATTGAATATTGAATTTCCATAATCCATCAATAAATTATAGGTGTCATTAATTTCTTCAGCACCTTTAATTTTAATAGAACCTTTATAAAGTCCAACAACTCTTTTTGGAAATCCTAAAACTAAAGTAATCCAGGTTAATTCAAAAGGAACTATTTCACGCCCTCCACCAGTTTCTTTTTTAGAAACATAATAATCTTTAACATCTTCGTAAGTGTGCCAATCTGGAAGATATTGTCCAGAGTGATATAAAAAATTAGATATATTTCCTAGTTCCTCATTTTTAATAATTTTAGCTATTTTTTTAATTGCAGGGTGAAAAAACAAAGTACAAGAAGGAGCTAACAAAACCTTCTTTTTAATTGACTCAGAAATCAATTCTTCAAATTTGGTGTCCAGTACACTAGCTTCAATGAAGGAAGGAATCGATAATTCTAATGATTTTTTCATATAAATATGATGAATATCAGGTGGTAGAGATATTATAAACGCATCAAATATATATTTCGAAATAGCAGCTTGAAAGTTGGAAAATACTTTAATATTATACTTTTCGATTGCCTCAACTCTTCTGTCTTTTCTTAAATCAAATCCTACAATATTCTTGACTCCTAATTTTTTTAAATTTCTGATTCTTCTTTTTCCCATTGAGCCTAAACCCAGTACAAGTATATAATTATTCATTAACTAAAATTTATGCTATTTATATCTTCTTTTGCCTTCTTATAATCGTCATGTTTNCCAATATCTAACCAATAACCTTGAAAAGAATATGTTACAACTTTCTTATTTAAAGAAATTAATTTTTCGATTAAATCAGTCGCATTATAAGATAGATCTTTAGGGATAAACTCTAAAACTGATTTTTTTAAGAGGTAAATACCCGCATTTGAATAATATGTATATGTAGGTTTTTCTTTAAAACTTTTAACTTGTCCTTTTATATCTCTTTCAAGTACAGCATATGGTATATTTATATTATATGGTATCGAAACAATCGATAAATCAGCATTACTTTTTATAAAATCTAAATAAAATTGTTCGTAATCTAGATTAGTTAAAATATCTGAATTTGTAACTAAAATATTCTCATGTTTGAAATCATCTATTTTAGAAACAGCTCCGATAGTACCTAGTGGAATATTTTCCCAAATATATTTAATAGATATATTTTTTTTTTTTCCAGAACCAAAAAAATATTCAATTTTCTCCCCTAAATAATTTAATGAAAACCAAAAATCATCTATCCCATATTTGACTAATCTATCAACATTATGTTCCATTATAGTTTTATCACCTATTTTCAATAATGGCTTAGGAACATCATTAGTAAGTGGTTGTAATCTCGTTCCCTTTCCACCAGCCATTATAACTGTATNTAATGGTAAATAAGATTTTATTAAACGAAAATTAATTACATTAATTATAATTCCACTGTCATCAATTACTGGAAAAACTTTATAATTTTCATTTCTCAAATGAATTATTTCTTGAAGATCATAATTAGATTTAAGAATAAATTTTGGATTAGATTGCATTATTTTTTCAACTAGATCATCAATCGTTACACCGTTAAGCAATCCTCTTCTAACATCTCCATCTGTAAGGGATCCTTCCAATTTGCCTAAATCATCAACAACAAACAAGATTGCGTCTTTAGATAATATATCTAATCTTAATAAAGCTTGTTTAATTGAAGAGCTATTCTTAATAAGGTGCTCTTTGAATTTTATCATTAGATTTATTATTTATCTATCCATTTTAAAACTTGAAAGGCTTCAGCATATTCAACACCTACAGAAGCTCCTCTAAAAACTGACAGGGCCTCTATATTTCTCATGGACCTTGGAAAAGGGTGTTCACCAATTTCAGATTTATATATAGCCATTAAGTCTAACTTTTCCTTTAAATATGCACTAATATCAACAAAGTATGTCGGTAAAAAATGATTTTCAGGTAACACTGGTCCAAATTCAGTTTCTGAAATACACTCATACATTAAAACTCTTTTTACAAAAGTGTATCTGAATGATTTTGTACAAGACAATACAGCTTTAAACGTAATCAAATGATCGGAATGTGCATCTGATCTATTGAGTATATATATTATTTCGGGTTTTGATTCATTGAAAATTTCACTAACTTCTGGTATCATTGATATTAATGATTCATCACTTAGACACATAGTTGGATAATCTAAAGTATACGTTTTGTGAATATTTAATTGCTTTGATACGTTTTGCACTTCAAAATTCCTGCTTTCAATTCTCTCTTTAGAAAAACCGTGGGTTTCTTTCACTTTAGTAGTGATAAGCCAATCAATTTTATCTCCAGCCTCTCTATGTTTTATTAGAGTTCCTCCACAACCTAGTATTTCGTCATCAGGGTGAGCTGATATTACAATTATGTTTTTCATAAATATTGTCCTTTTAATGGTAAGTGATAAAACTCATGATCTGTAATTCTGATTGAGCCATCATATGTCTTTACTATTAAATCACTACCATCTATCTCTAATACTTTTCCTGGTTCATGATTTAATTTATTTATTTTCTCTTCTTCTTTAACCGCCCAAACTTTAACTTCCTTTTCTTTAAATTCTATATGAGCTCCAACATATGGTCGGCTT
>NYVM01000090.1 GCA_002684605.1 Candidatus Pelagibacterales bacterium
AGGGTAGTCCTAGCCATGCATATTTCCAACCATGCATTTTGCGATTTAAATCAATTAAAGAGTAAATAAAGTATGATAATAATATTAAAACAAACAGACCTGTCCATACCCATTTTAAACCAAAGAATATAGGATTCCACAAAATATTTAAAATTAGAGCAGGTATAAATAGTTTCAAAGATCTAGTACTATTTTTTAAATACGAAGAAGTCATTAATAAAGAGAAAGTGATTGCAATAGTTGTCCAAGCAAGTCCAAATATAAAGCCTGGAGGAGTCCATGGTGCTTGATTTAATGTTGTATACCATTCTGATGTTACACCATTTCCTGTCCAAACTTGACCAATAACTAAACCTCCAAAGTTCAATGTAAGAAACACTATTAATGTTAAAAAATATTTTTTCATTATGTGTTGTTTTAGTAATTAAACTAATAGTTAATCTTCTTTTTTGATAGCTGTAGCGTTGTCCATAATGTAGACACCACTACTAACATCATCTCTTTTTAATCTGAGTATTCCAGTAACAACAACAAGTTCATCCATTAAAAAATCATCATAACCGGGCTTTAATCTTAATTCTATTGCAGATTCAGGACCCCCAAAACCACAGAAAAAACAATCTGCATATGGGTTTTCAGAAAGAACAAACACCCCTTCATCAGGTGATAGAGTAAGCATGTAGCCAGTTATGGTAACTTCTTTATTATCTAAAGGTTCAACTGCTTCACCATAATAAGGTATTTGTACATATCCATACAAATCTTCAGCATATTCAGATTTATAATAAACATCTCTTAGTTTAAGCCAGTCTATTTCTACTTGAGAAAACAAACTACTTGAAATAAAAAAAACAATTATGAAGGTTAGTTTACGCATCTGCTAATATTTTTGAAATGTTCATTTTATAAACTTGAATAGCTGGAATTAGTGAGGACACTATTCCAATTAAAATGGATAATCCTAAAAGCCAAAATTCATCATTTAAAATTTTAAATGAATTTAAGTTGTAATTTAAACTTTCTTCCATAAGTGAAGATACAAACATCACACCAAATCTGCTAAATAATAATCCTAATACAAATCCTGAAATTGTAAGAACTAAGCTTTCAAAAATTATCATTGTTGATAATTGAAGTCTTGATGCTCCTAATGTTCTGATTAGTGCCATTTCGTATTTTCTTTCACGCATTGAATTAAATAAATTTATAAATAAACTGAATCCAGATACTATAATAATTAAATATGCTAAATAGCTTAAAGTTTCAATTCCAAATCCGAAAAGTTTAAATAATCTTGATATTTCATAAGACGGAACAGCCGCTTGAAGATTAGTATTTTCATTTATTTGTCTTGGAAATTGAATAATATTCATTGGGCTTTTGAATTTTATTAGCATAGCAGTTATTTCTCTATCATCGTGTTCGTGTTCATGTTCATGCTCATCTTCATCTTCATGATCATGTTCATCTTCATCATCATGATCATGATGGTCGTGAATATTCCATACACTTTGAGGAGACGTAATAATTAACTGGTCAATTACTGAGTTTGAAGGTTTTAACAATCCAACTACCTTAAATGTTCCCTCGTCATGGGATTGGCCCGTTTCTCTTAATCCATGTGAACTAACTAACTCATCTCCTAAATTGATTTTTAATTTTTCATATACTTTTGAACCGACTAAAACTTCATATGGGTTATCCCAATCTTTTCCTTCTTTAATTACGCCTTTATATAGTTCAACAAATTTTCTTTCAGCACCAACAATTCTAAAACCTTTATAATTGTCTCCATAAAGAATTTTAATACTTGAACCTACCATTCTGTTATTACTTATTGTCTCAGCTTCAGCAAGAGAAATATTTCCAGTTGGAGAGTCAATATGGTAAACAGATGACAGAATTAGTTGTAGAGGACTTCCTTTTGCTCCGACAACCATATCAATTCCTCTCAAATTATTATCCATTTGATCTTTTATCAATTTATTTAGCTGAAGTAAAAGAGAAATTATTCCAACACCAAGAACTAATAGTGCTAAGCTTATAGATGAGCTTAGTGGTTTATTGAAAATATTTTTTATGCTTAATTTAAATATATTCACAGTTCAATCGATTTTTTAAAATGTTTTTTCAATCTACTATCATGAGTTATAACTATTAATTGTGCTCCAAAATCTGTGGCTTGTTTTTTTAGAAGTTTAATAACCTTAGAACAATTATTATCATCTAAACTAGAAGTAGGTTCGTCTGCTAAAATTAACTTAGGAGAATTGACAATTGCCAAAGCTATTGAAACTCTTTGTTTTTCACCTTGACTTAATTGATTTGTTTTTTTATTAGACTTATCAAAAATATTTAAGTTTTTTAGTATACTTTCAATCCTAGTATTATCATTTTTATTAGCTATATATTGAGCAAGTTGAAGATTTTCTTTTACAGTAAGAGAGTTAACAAAATGTGGTCTTTGAAATACTATCCCGATATTATTTTTTCTAAAACTATCAAGTTGATAAGAAGACATCTGATTAAGTTCTTTATCAAACAATTTAATTGATCCGGAATTTGATTTTAAAAGTCCTGCAAGAAGATGCATTAGTGTAGTTTTTCCAACACCTGAATCACCAATAATTAATAAGTTTTCATTACTATTTAAATCAATGTTCTGAAACTTGAAAAACATTTGATTATCATAATTAAACTCAACCTCTTTGGTTTTTAACATGTTTTAAAGATATGATATTTAAAACATTTGAGAAAAACCAAATCCTATTTTTTCCAAGTACCTCCATATCTGTAAAACTTATTGTCTTTTTTTACAATACTAAGACAATTTTTACAAGAAAAAACCCATTCTTTAGTTGGTTGAAATTGAATTCTATACATAGTAGAATAATCTATTTTACAAATTTCACAATATTTAGTTCTAGAACTATTCTTGTTCAAAATAGAATAATTTTTCAATTTTAATATTAAGTTTTTCAGCTAATTTCATAGCCAGCTCTAGAGTAGGTTTATATCTGTATCTTTCAATCGAAATAATTGTTTGTCTACTGACTCCAACATTGGCACCTAGTTCTTCTTGAGTTAAACCCTTTTTCTGCCTGACTTCTTTCAAGTTGTTTTTTAATATCATTTTAAACAGTTCTATATAAGTAAAATTGATATAATGATTTTATAACTGATATAAACGCAAGTAGTACAAGAACAATAAAAACAATTCCAGCATCTGTTAATTGAAAACTATTGTATAATTCTAGGTTTCCAGTTAAGTTAAATAATTCTTTATTTTGAAATTTAGAACACACATATCCAATAAAAATGAATAAAGAGAATTCATAGAGTAAATAACCTAATTTATACGATTTTGAATTTATCATATCATCTCTTTCATCTCTAGTTTCTTTTTTTTTAAAAGCAACCTCTAATATAGAATAGGCAATAGCAAAATAGATTACAGTACATATTATAATTTGAATTATTTTTTCAACTAAACCATCCATTAAGATTAGAGTTTTCTCTTGATTTTCATAAAAATAAGGAAGGAATATTAATGCAAATACAATTGAATATACAATTTCAACTAAAATTGATATTTCTTTTTTTGATAATAACATAATTTTATTTTTGAATAATTCGAAGTATAAGTATTGAAAATTTAGAAACTGAATAAGTAAATAACCCAAATAGAGTTGATAGCAAGGCAACTTTTAAGCCCCCGGCTATTATTGAAGGATTCGCTTCTCCAGTTGCTTCAAGAACATCAAAAGCAGTTATAAGTCCTATAAACGAACCCATAACACCTAAAGCTAGTCCAAGTGAGCCACTATCTTTTATGTGCTTAAGCATTTTTCTAGAAATTTCAATATTTGTTTTAATATTAAAAACAGATTTTACTGTGAAGTAAAATGATATTAATAAACAAATAAGAACAAGAGACATAAAAAGTGCTCCTCCTTCCATAAATCTATTAAATAAAGTTGTTCCAATTAATCCTGTTATTATTGCCATAATTCTTAGTATTTTAAGTTTCATTTTATATTTATATGTTAAGTTAACTTTACAAATATATAAAAAATAATGTTAAGTTAGCTTAACATGTGTGTTTTTTTTCATTTTTGTATATTGTTATGATGTCATTATTCAGATTATTTTTTGTTTTAACTATCTTCTTATTTCTTTCTTGTAATAATTCAAATGAAATTAATAAGCCTAACATCGTTTTATTTATGGTAGATGACTTAGGATGGCAGGATACTTCTGTTTCATTTTGGAAGAACGAAACTAAATTCAATAGGCTTTATAATACTCCTAACATGGAAATATTAGCTAATATGGGCGTGAAATTCACTAATGCTTATGCAACTCCTGTTTGTTCTCCCTCTAGGATTAGTTTGATGACAGGAATGAATGCTGCAAAACATAGAGTTACTAATTGGACTCTTAATCCTAATAAAAAAAAACCAGCAGAAATTAATCATAAAAATTTTGAATTTCCCGACTGGAATTATAATGGACTGTCAACTTTAGATTCGATTTCAAATACAATTTATTCTACCCCACTTCCACAAATTTTAAAAGACAACGGATATTATACTATTCATGCAGGAAAGGCTCATCTTGGTGCAATTGGATATCCATCTTCAAATCCGTTAAATATTGGTTTTGACATTAATATTGCAGGTCATGCTGCTGGTGCTCCTCAAAGTTACTTAGGAATTGATCATTTTGGAAATAATGACAAATCAAAAAAATATGGGCTGTTCCCGGACTTGAAAAATATCATGGAAAAGATATTTTTTTAACGCAAGCTATAAGTGAAGAAGTTTTAGAAAAATTACAAAAACCCATTAATTCAAAATCTCCTTTTTTCCTTTATTTTTCATTGTATAATGTTCATGCACCCTTAATGGAGGATAATCGTTTTGTTGAGAAATATAAAAATATTGGTTTAAAAAACTCTGAAATTAAATATGCTTCAATGATAGAAAGTATGGATCATGCATTAGGTATTGTTTTAAAAGAGCTTGAAAAGAGGGATGTTCTTAAAAATACAATTGTTGTATTTATGTCTGATAATGGAGGCTTGAGTGCTGTCGCTAGAGATGGAGAAAAGCATAATCATAATTTTCCTTTAAAAAGTGGAAAAGGATCAATATATGAGGGTGGGATTAGGGTTCCTATGATTGTTTATTCACCATTTCATAAAACTAATGTTAAAGAAATTAGTCATCCAGTTATCATTGAGGATTTTTTTCCTTCAATTTTAGAATTTGCAAAATGTGAAGAAAGTAGTTTTGTACAAAGTATTGATGGTCAAAGTTTTATTCCTCTTTTAAATAATGAAATCGTTGAAGAAAAACCATTATTTTGGCATTATCCTAATTGGTGGGGACCAAGTGGGCCTGGTATAGGTAGTTACAGCGCCGTTAGACAGGGAAAATGGAAATTCATTTATTTTCATGATACTCAAATCGTCGAACTGTATAATTTGGAGAATGATATTTCTGAAAATAATAATTTAATTTCTTTAAACACCTCGAAATCTGAGTTACTTGCTAATGTTTTGACAAAATATTTAAAATCAGTTGATGCACAAATGCCTTTTAATAAAATGACTAATTCAAAAGTGTCTTGGCCAGATGAACATCCTTTGTTTAAATAATGAAAAAATCCAACCTTCCTAAAAAAACATGTCCTATTTGTAATCTTCCATTTTCATGGAGAAAAAAATGGGAAAAAAACTGGGACAATGTTGTTTATTGTAGTCAGAAATGTAGAATGTCAAGTAAGAAAAAAGTATGATTAGAAAGTGGTGGAAGGAACAAGTTGTTTATCAAATTTATCCAAGATCTTTTTACGATTCTAATAACGACGGAATAGGGGATCTTAATGGAATAATTTTAAAGTTAGATTATTTAAAATTATTAGGTGTTGATACCTTATGGATTAGCCCTCATTTTGATTCTCCTAACGACGATAACGGTTACGATATCAGAAATTATAAGAAAATAATGGAAGAATTTGGTACCATGGAGGATTTTGATTTATTATTAAGTGAAGTACAGACTAGAAAAATGAAATTAATCATAGATTTAGTTGTAAATCATACAAGTGATGAGCATAATTGGTTTATTGAAAGTAAATCTTCAAAAAATAATAAGTATAGAGATTATTACATTTGGAAAGCTGGTGATAAAAACCATCCTCCAAATAACTGGACTTCTTTTTTTGGAGGTTCTGCATGGGAAAAAGATCCAATTTCTAATGACTATTATTTACATTATTTTTCTAAAAAACAACCTGATTTAAATTGGGAAAATAATAAAGTTAGAGAAGAGGTTTATGAAGTTATGAAGTTTTGGTTAGATAAAGGAATTGATGGTTTTAGAATGGATGTTATTCCTTTTATTTCCAAAGATCAAAACTTTAATAACTTATCAAAAAATGAATTTTCAAATCCTGAGAAAGTATATGCTTTAGGACCAAGGCTACATGAATTTTTGAAAGAAATGAATTCCAAGGTTCTTTCCAGATATGATATTGTTTCAATTGGTGAGGCATTTGGAATTAATGAACAAACGATGATAAAATTGTCAGATCAGAGAGAAAAGGAATTAGATTTAGTTTTTTTATTTGATATAATAAGAATTGGTCGTGAGAATTGGATTCAAAACAAATGGAATTTAGTTGAATTAAAAAAATTATTTACTGTTCAGTCAAATGTTGATGAGTTTCATTGGCCTACAGTTTTTTTAAATAACCATGACAATCCAAGAAGGATTAGTAATACATATAACAAAAGCGTTAGGAGCATTTTGTTTAATACCTTCTGCTACTTGTTTAATAATTTTCAAATTAATACCTAACAAGTCATCTCTACTCATTCCTGGCTTCCTTGGAACTCCTGCTGTAATTATTATTACATCAGATCCTTTAACATCA
>NYVM01000101.1 GCA_002684605.1 Candidatus Pelagibacterales bacterium
AAGAACTGCTGAAGGAGAAATGAAAAAACAATATGAATAAATAGATTAAAGAATTCTGAATCTATTAAATAAATAACCCTCCAAAAAGAGGGTTTTTTTATATATCATCGGCATATACTCTTCATTAAGTTCAGGAAGAACATAAGATATTCTGTTGTACACTTCATTAGTCAATAACAAACTCTATTATTCTTTTAATTGTATAATAATTGACATAGTGGTGTACCTATTGGTGTGCAAATGACTTGTAAAGCACTAATTATATTGATTTTTATATATTATTGTAGAATATTTTTCTAGTTTGCTCTTTATGATTTATTAATGAAATTTATCATAAATATGCATATTTGATTATGCTTAAAAGATTTATTAGTTATTAAATTAAATGTATTGGCATAAATATTGACCTAGTTACTAATAGAATTTTAAATACTGTAAATGATCTTAAAAAAGGTTTAAGATATTAAAGCAGATTGTTTAAAATGACAAAATGACCTAATTAAATTAAATGGCTCGATCTTTTTTTAGCGCAATTGACAACCTGTCACTACAAGATATTGAATCTGAAGCGGATTTAATTCCATTATTAACTACCGAAGATGAGGAAGCCCTGGAGAATGAAGCTCTCCCTGAAATTGTTCCTATTCTCCCGCTTCGAAATACTGTTTTATTTCCAGGTGTAGTAATACCAATTACTGCCGGTCGAGATAAATCAATACAGTTGATAAAAGATGCTAATTCAACTGACAAAATTATCGGTGTAGTTGCACAAAAGAATCAAAGTATTGAAAACCCTGGATCAAAAGATATTTATGAGCTTGGAACTGTAGCACAGATACTTCGTGTATTAAAAATGCCAGATGGAAATACTACTGTAATAATTCAAGGCAAAAAGCGCTTTAAAATCAAAAATATTTTAAAGGAGGAACCCTATATAAAATCTGAAATTGATGCAGTAGCCGATGATATTCCTGATATTAATGATAAGGAATTTTCTGCTACAATTGATTCTATTAAAGATTTAGCACTTCAAATTATTAACGAAAACCCTAATATTCCTAGCGAGGCTTCTTTTGCAATTAAAAACATTCAAACCCCTTCGTTTTTGATAAATTTTGTTGCTTCTAATATGAATGTAAATGCAGGAGCAAAACAAAATATTCTTGCTGAAGTAAGTTTATATCAAAGGGCATTGATGTGTTTAAAACACATGAATGAAGAATATCAAAAGCTTGCTTTAAAAAATGACATTCAATCAAGAGTTCGCTCAGAAATGGATACTCAACAACGAGAATATTATTTACATCAGCAAATAAAAACAATTCAGGAAGAACTTGGGGGTGTTTCTTATGAAGAGGAAGTTGATGAAATGAGAGTGAAATCAAAGAAAAAATTATGGAATGATAAAGTTGAGTCTCATTTTAATAAGGAACTTTCAAAATTACAACGAATGAATCCTCAGGTTGCTGAGTATTCAATTCAGCGTAACTACTTAGACCTTTTTTTAGATTTACCTTGGAATTATTTTTCAGAAGATAATTTTGATCTTAAAAGAGCTCAAAAAATATTAGATAGAGACCATTTTGGTTTAAATGAGGTGAAAAAGCGTGTAATTGAGTACCTGGCAGTTTTAAAACTCCGAAATGACATGAAATCACCTATTCTTTGTCTTCATGGCCCTCCGGGTGTGGGTAAGACATCATTAGGAAAATCTATTGCTGAGGCATTGGGAAGAGAATATGTTCGTGTTTCGCTAGGCGGTATGCGAGATGAAGCCGAAATTAGAGGTCACAGAAAAACATATATAGGTGCTTTACCCGGTAGAATTCTACAAAGTCTTAAAAAGGCTGGAACATCAAACCCTGTATTTGTTTTAGATGAAATAGATAAGCTTTCTTCAAGTGCTCAAGGAGATCCTGCTTCTGCTCTATTAGAGGTTTTAGATCCTGAACAAAATTCTGATTTTTATGATAATTTCCTAGAATTAGGATATGATTTATCTAAAGTTATGTTTGTAGCAACTGCAAATAACCTGGGAACCATTCAGCGCGCTCTCATTGACCGGATGGAATTGATAAATGTCAGTGGCTATACTCTTGAAGAGAAAACATCAATTGCACAAAAATTCTTACTACCAAAACAATTAAAAGAGCATGGTTTAAAAAAGAATCAGCTCAGCTTAAAAAAAGTTATACTTGAGAAAATTGTAGAACAATACACAAGAGAGTCTGGTGTTCGTGGATTGGAGAAGCAGGTTGCTAAAGCAGTTCGATTTGCAGCCAAGTCAATTGCAATGGAGGAAGATTACATAAAAAGTCCTGAAACATCAGATTTAATAAAAATTTTAGGGCCAGCAAAAGTTCACCGTGATCTTTATGAGAACAATCATGTGGCTGGTGTTGTCACTGGTTTGGCTTGGACAGCAGTAGGAGGTGACATTCTTTTTATTGAATCTGCTATATCTTCAGGTAAGGGAAACCTGACTATTACTGGAAACTTAGGAAAAATCATGAAGGAATCTGCAACTATTGCTATGGAGTTTATTAAAGCTAATTCCTCTCTCCTTGGACTTTCTGATTTTCACTTTGATATATATAATATTCATATTCATGTTCCTGAAGGCGCTACACCAAAAGATGGTCCTAGTGCGGGGATTACAATGTTAACTTCTTTAGTTTCACTTTTTACTCAAAAACGGGTAAAGAAAAACCTGGCTATGACAGGTGAAATTACTCTACGAGGAAAAGTACTGCCTGTGGGTGGAATTAAAGAAAAAATCCTTGCAGCAAAGCGGTCAAAAATAAAAGAAATTATCCTTTGTGAAGAAAATCGAAAAGATATTGAAGAAATTAATCAAAATTATCTCAAAGGATTAACTTTCCATTATGTAAAAGAAATGGAGGATGTCATAAATTATGCAATAATCGATCAAAAAGTTAAAAATGCAAAAAGTTTTACTTTACTTAATAATAAGTAGATAGTTTTATATTTAAAAATGCAAAAAATCATAGTAGCGATTGACGGTTTTGCCTCTACAGGAAAAAGTTCACTCGCTAAGCTTTTAGCAGAAACTTTAGATTACACCTATATTGACACCGGTGCTATGTATAGGGCTGTAACGTATTATGCTCTTCAGCAAGAACCCCAAGGGAATATTAACCAAGAGCGATTAATTTTAAACCTTGATCAAATTAAAATTCACTTTGAGTATACCCATTTAGGTCATCAGACTTTTTTAAATGGTGTAAATGTTAGTAAAGAAATTCGCTTATCGCAAGTAAATTCAGAAGTTAGTAAAGTAGCTAAAATAAGTGAAGTTCGTGCATTTTTAGTTTCTCAACAGCAAAAATTAGGAGTTGATAAAGGCATCATAATGGATGGAAGAGATATTGGGACTGTTGTTTTTCCTGAAGCTGAATGTAAATTTTTTTTAAAAGCTTTACCAGAGATACGTGCTAAACGTAGACAACTTGAACAAATTGAAATAGGCAATGAAGAATCCCTAGCTACTGTTTTAGCCAGTATTAAGGAACGTGATCTAATGGATAGCACACGAATAGCTAGTCCATTAGTCAAGGCGGATGATGCTATTGAGATAGAAGTTAGTGAAAAAAGTTTAGAAGAAGTTTATCAACAACTTCATGAACACATCATTAAAACTATTAGCTGATACTAATTAATTTTAATTCAAAAAAAGGAGATTATAATTTGTATATCAAAGCATTAGAATTATATTTGCAAGCTTTTAATTATTAGGAAAAACCGAAAGCAAAATAAATTTTAAACATCTTCTGTCTCCGTAATGAAGGTTTTCCCGGCGACAGAATACAAATCTCTCATCGGAAATGGCTAAAAAACCAACCGAAAAGGCTGCTGAAAAAAAAACAGTAACTAAAAAAGTAGCAGTAAAAAAAACTACTTCAAAAGAAACTGATAAAAAAGCTGCTCCCAAAAAAGCTACAACTAAAAAAGCTGCTCCCAAAAAAGCTACAACTAAAAAAGCTGCTCCCAAAAGAGTTGAAAACATAATTGAAGATCAGCTCGAAGTTTCTAATTCGAAAACTATAAAAGATAAATCTATTTTATTAGAAAAAGAAAATTTCATAAAAGCACAATCTGATTTTCTAGATAGTTTTAATTGGCATAATTATCAAGAGGGTATTGATGTTATTGATGACCAACAATTAGATGAATTTGAGAAACTAGTCAAAGAAAACTTTGTTGACACCTCGGATGATGACGTAATTGAAGGTACAGTTGTTTATATGACAGAGCGTGAAGCTATTATTGATATCAATGCAAAATCAGAAGGTGTAATTTCACTTAATGAATTTCGCTATAATCCAGATTTGAAGTTAGGAGATAAAGTAGAAGTTATTGTTGATACTCGAGAAGATCGAACTGGTCAATTGGTTCTTTCCCATCGTAAAGCCCGAGTAATTAAAGCATGGGATCGCGTAAATAATGCACATGATAATTCTGAAATTGTAAGTGGGTTTGTTAAATGTAGAACTAAAGGTGGTATGATTGTAGATGTATTTGGTATTGAAGCATTTTTACCAGGTTCACAAATTGATGTAAAACCTATTAGAGACTATGATCAGTATGTTAATAAAACCATGGAATTTAAGGTTGTCAAAATTAATCATGAATTTAAAAATGTGGTTGTTTCCCACAAAGCACTTATTGAAGCCGACATTGAAGAACAGAAGAAAGAAATTATAGGTCAATTAGAAAAAGGTCAAGTATTAGAGGGTATTGTAAAAAACATTACTTCTTATGGTGTTTTTATTGATCTAGGTGGAGTAGACGGTTTAATTCATATCACTGACCTATCTTGGAGTCGTATCAATCACCCAAGTGAGATTTTAGAATTAGATCAAAAACTAAATGTCGTAATTTTAGATTTTGATGATAATAAATCTAGAATCCAACTCGGACTAAAACAATTAAGTTCGCATCCATGGGAGAAATTATCCGATACTGTTAAGGAAGGAGATCGAGTAAATGGAAAGGTAGTTGTTATTGCCGATTACGGGGCCTTTATTGAAATTGAAGAAGGTGTCGAAGGACTTGTCCATGTCTCAGAAATGTCTTGGTCTACACATTTACGATCAGCTCAAGATTTTGTTAAAGTAGGGGATGAAGTTGAAGCAGTTATACTAACTCTTGATCGTGAATCTCGAAAAATGTCTTTGGGTGTTAAGCAAATTACTCCAGACCCTTGGACAGATATTACTTCAAAATATCCTATTGGTTCAAAGCACTCAGGTTTAGTTAGAAACTTTACCAATTTTGGAGTATTTGTTGAGCTTGAGGAAGGAATTGATGGTTTGGTTTATATTTCTGACTTATCATGGACTAAGAAAGTTAAGCATCCCTCTGAGGTATTAACCTTGGGTGATAGTATAGATGTAATTGTTCTTGAGCTGGATGTAGAAGGTCGTAAATTAAGCTTAGGACATAAACACACTAAAGATAATCCATGGGATAAATATGAAAAAGAATTTGCTCTTGATACAGAACATGAAGCTTCCCTTACCGAGATTGTTGATAAAGGTGCTACAATTTCATTTAATGAGGATATTATTGCTTTTGTTCCTTCTCGACACATCGAAAAACAGGACGGAACTAAATTATCTAAAGGTGAACAAGCCACATTTAAAATTATTGAGTTTAATAAAGAATTTAAACGTGTAGTTGCTTCGCATACTGCTATGTTTAAGGAGCAAGAGATGAAAAATGTTAAACGTTCTTCCGCTAAAGTTTCTGCTTCAAATTCAGAAAAAACTACTTTGGGTGATCTAGATGCACTTGCAACTTTAAAAGAGAAGATGAAAGGCAAGAAATGAAAAACTTAAAACTTTTTTAAAAATTAAAACCCTCCCATCGAGGGTTTTTTTTATACTTAAGAAAACAATACTTTTGTAAAATATTCTTGAGATGGCAATTAAAGTTCTTCTTAGTGAAAAAAAAGTAGATATTATTTTAAGGCGATTGTGTCATCAACTTATTGAACGTCACTTAGATTTTTCAAATGTTGTATTAGTTGGCTTACAGCCTAGAGGTACTAATTTACTTAAACAACTATTAATTCTACTTAAAAAAGAGGGTTTAAATTCAATTAAATTTGGTAAACTAGACAGTACCTTTTTCCGAGATGATTTCCGAAGAAATCATCAGCCACTTAATGCTAGAACTACTGAAATGAATGAAACAGTAGAAGGTAAAAATGTTGTATTGATTGATGATGTTTTATTTACAGGTAGAAGTATACGTGCAGCACTTACTGCTATTGATACATACGGACGTCCTAAGTCTATTGAATTACTTGTTCTGGTAGATCGTCGATTTAGTCGTCATTTACCTATACAGCCTGATTATTTGGGTGCACAAATAGATGCTCTTCAAGGTGATAAGGTTAAAGTAGTTTGGTCTAAGTCACCTCAAAAAAGCATTGTTTATTTAGAAAAAAATAACGAATGAAAAAATTAAGTGTTGCTCATCTTTTAGGTATCAAATATCTTCAACTAGAAGATCTGCACTTAATTTTTGAAACAGCTACTCACTTTAAGGAAGTCATCAATAGACCAATTAAGAAAGTACCTAGCTTGAGAGACATAACTGTCGCTAATTTATTTTATGAAAATAGTACTCGTACTAAACTTTCTTTTGAATTAGCTGAAAAACGTTTGTCTGCAGATGTGATAAATTTTTCTGCAAATCAATCTTCAGTTTCAAAAGGTGAAACATTAGTAGATACAGTAAATAATATTTTAGCTCTAAAAGTTGATATGATTGTAATTCGTCATCCTAACCCAGGTGCTGCTCATTTTTTATCTAAGCAAGTTGATTCATGCATAATTAATGCTGGAGACGGAACCCATGAACATCCTTCACAAGCCCTATTAGATGCCTATTCTCTTATAGAGAGGTTAGGAGATCTTCAAGGGAAACGTATTGCAATAGTAGGAGATATTTTACATTCACGAGTTGCGTTATCAAATATTTATGCTTTAAAAATGCTAGGGGCAGATGTTAAAGTGTGTGCGCCAAAGTCTCTTTTACCAAAGCACATAAAATCCTTGGGAGTTACTTACTCTTCTGATTTGATGCAAGTTTTGAACTGGTGTGACGCAGTAAATATGTTACGAGTTCAAAATGAGCGTATGGACCTGAGTTATTTTCCCTCTGATCGAGAATATAGTCAAAACTTTGGATTAAATTATGAACGTCTTAAAAAGTTGAGAAAGGAAATTTTAGTTTTACACCCAGGACCAATAAATAGAGGAGTAGAAATTACTAGTGAGGTTGCTGATTCTGATCAAGCAATCATTCTAGACCAAGTTGAAAATGGATTAGCTATTCGAATGGCAATCATTTATCTTTTAGGATCTCAATTAAATATTTCAGAATGATAAAAATTGAAGGATCGGATATTGGTTTTATAGACGTTATGGATTTAGATATAAAACAAGATTTTAAAAAAAAAATAAAAAAACATTTATTAGACTTAATTATTGATTGCTCTAAAACTATCCCTGACAAATCTTTTTTATCCGAAATTCGGTCTTTTCAAAAGACTCACAATCGATGTTTTGTTATTATCATTCCTATAGAAAGGAAAATTAATTATCCTGAATCTTGGGATTTAGTACCAACTAAGCAAGAGGCTTTGGACTTCATTTCCTTTGAACAAATACAACGTGAATTAGGTTTTTGATATGTTAGAGTTAACTATTTTAGGTTGTCATTCTGCAACACCTAGAGAAAACAAACACACTTCCTCTCAATTGCTAGATGTCCAAGGAAACCTTTTTTTAATCGACTGTGGAGAAGGGACTCAAATGCAATTGCGGAGAGCAAAAGTTAAATTTACTCGCATTAAGCATATTTTTATTTCTCATTTGCACGGAGATCACTTTTACGGTCTCATTGGTTTGATAAGTACATTTCGTTTACTTGGTCGTACAACTCAACTTAATATATATGGACCCAAGGGAATTAAAGAAATTATTACATTACAGCTAAAAATGTCGAATTCTTGGACAGATTATTCTTTATATTTTCACGAATTATCTTCACCAAATAGTGAAAAAATATTCGAGGACGATACTATTTGTGTTTCTACGCTGCCTTTAGATCATCGTATTTACACAAATGGTTTTCTATTTACTACTAAAACGGTCAAACGTAAAATAAATTCTAAAGCCACAGAAAGTTTGAATTTAGAACCTTTCCATTACTCTCAATTACAAAACGGTCTTGGTATAGAGCTAGCGAATGGAATCTTTAAAGAAAATAAAGAGCTTACTTTAAATCCAGAACCCTCAAAAAAATATGCATATTGTAGTGACACAGCATACAATGAGGAACTGATTTCACTTATAAAGGGGGTTGACTTATTATACCATGAAGCTACATTTTTAGAAAAACATTCAGATTTAGCAAAAAAAACTAAACACAGTACAGCACTTCAAGCTGCAAAAATTGCAAATTCTGCAAATGTAAAAAAACTATTATTAGGTCATTATTCGAATCGTTATTCTGATAAAAAGGACTTTATTAAAGAAGCTTCTACAGTTTTTGAATCAATTCTTTTATCTGAAGATTTAAAAACTTATTCTATTTAAATAAAATCAATTGTAAATTGCATAATATATGGATAAAGAAGATATAGGACAACTAAGAAAGTCATACGATAAAAGTTCATTAGACTTATCTGATGTTGGCGACGATCCTATAGGTTTTTTTAAAAAATGGTTTGATGAAGCATCTAATCATTCTGAAATTGAAGAAGCTAACGCGATGTCCCTAGCGACCCTGGGGATAGACGATTTTCCAAAGTCTAGGGTGGTTTTGCTTAAAGCTTTCACAGATAAAGGCTTTGTTTTTTATACAAACTACCAAAGTGAGAAAGGGTTAGCAATTGCTCATCATCCAAAAGTTGGATTATCTTTTTTTTGGCCTCCTCTTGAGCGTCAAGTAATTATTAAAGGATTGATTCAAAAAACACCTTCAGACTTGTCAGATGAATATTTTAATTCAAGACCAAAAGGAAGTCAATTAGGAGCTATTGTATCTGATCAAAGTAATGTAATTTCAGATAGAACAATTATAGAAGCTAAATTAAATGCTTTAGAGATTCAATATAAAAATGAAGAAATTCCTCGTCCAGATAACTGGGGTGGTTATCTGGTCATTCCTAAATCTATCGAGTTTTGGCAAGGTAGACCTAATCGATTACATGATCGAATACGTTGTCATTTACGTCAAACAGGATTGTGGGATTTAGAACGATTAGCACCATGATATGAAAAAATTAGTTTTAATACGTCATGCTAAATCTTCATGGGAATTTAATTTAGAAGATCGTGACCGACCCTTAAGTAAAAAGGGAATAAAACGAATTAAACAAATGGCAATGCATAACCCTGAAATTTTTTCATCATCTGAAATTATTTTTTCAAGTACTGCAAATAGAGCTACACACACAACATCAATCTTGGTTAATAGCTTATTAATTTCTTTTAAAACAGTTAATCTTGTTGAGGACCTTTATACCTTCGAAGCCTCTAAATTGATAAATTTTTTAAAAAAATTATCAGATAAATATGATAGTGTTATTTGTGTTGGTCATAATCCTGCATTTACTGATGCAGCGTCATATCTTAGTAATACAGAATTAGATTATTTACCAACTTCTGCATGGGCAAAATTAGAATTTCAACAAAGTAAGTGGACTAATATAGCATATGGAGCATTAACTTTAGGAATACCAAAAATAATTTTAAAGTAGTATGAAAAAGCAAGAAAGGTATATCAACAGAGAATTAAGTTGGTTAGACTTTAATGGCCGTGTACTTCAAGAAGCAGCCGACCCAGATGTTCCACTTTTAGAGCGCCTTCGATTTATAGGAATTTTCTCTAATAACTTAGATGAATTTTTTCAGGTCCGTTTTGCAACTGTCCAGCGGATTGCTCAATCAGAAAAATCAGGGAAAAATATTTTTGGAGGTTTGACAGCTTCAGATTTATTGAAAACTATTACTCAAAAAGTAATTAAACAACAAAAAGAAAGTACACAGATTCTTAGTTCTATTGAAGTAGAGTTAGAAAAAGAAGAGATTTATTTTATTAATGAAAGTGAAGTTTTAAAGGAACACGAGACTTTTCTAAAAGAATATTTTATTCAAAAAGTAAGCCCTTCATTAATGACGATTATTGTTTCTGAAGATGATAATCAGGATTTTTCAGATAATAATGCATTTTTAGCAGTAAAGTTAATTTTTGATGAAAAAAAAGAAGTTAAGACACAATTTGCTTTAATTGAATTGCCAACTGATTTAGATCGTTTTATTGTTTTACCAAGTATTAACAACAAGAAATACGTTATGTTTCTTGATGATTTGATACGATATCATTTTCATATAATTTTCAATTTTTTCGAATATACTCATATAGAGTCTCATATGATTAAAGTCACTCGTGATGCAGAATTAGATATGGAAGGTGATGTGTCTAAGAGTTATATAAATAAAATTGTTAAAAGTGTACGGGATCGTTTTCTTGCAGAACCTGTTCGTCTGGTTCATGATAAAGATATTTCTAAAGAAGCTATTAATATGGTTAAAAAAATTCTTCGTGTTGGCACTAACGATAGCCTTATTCCTGGAGGTCGTTATCATCATCGAAGAGATTATATGAACTTTCCACAATTAAATCGAAGTGATTTACAATATGAGCGAAAAGAAGCCCTACCAATAAATGGCCTTTCTTTGGAGAAAAGTATTTTTAAAGCAATAAAGCAAAAAGATTATCTAATATACACTCCATATCATAGTTTTTCTTTCGTTATAAAATTTTTGCGTGAAGCTGCTTTAGATCCAGAAGTAACAATTATAAAAATAACAATTTATCGTCTTTCTAGACTTTCGAATGTTGCAAGTTCTTTAATTAATGCTGCCAAGAATGGAAAAAAAGTTTTAGTTCAAATAGAGCTTCAAGCACGCTTTGATGAAACCAACAATATAATATATGCTGAACAAATGCAGGCTGCTGGGGTAGAACTTATTTTTGGTATTCCTGGTTTAAAAGTCCATTCTAAAATATGCGTAATTGAAAAGTCAACTCAAGGAAAAAAAAGACGATATGGCTTTATAAGTACTGGTAATTTTAATGAAGACACAGCAAAAGTTTATACAGATTATACCTTATTTACATCAAATCAAAAAGTACTTAAAGAAGTAAATAAAGTTTTCAACTTTTTACAAGTACATTATAAGCTTAAAGCTTATAAACACCTTATAGTATCTCCTCATCATACTCACAATGCTTTGGTTAAAATGATTAACAAGGAGATTGAAAATCATAAAATAGGACTTCCAAGTGGAATTCGTCTTAAGTTGAATGCAATTACTAATTTCTCAATAATTGAAAAACTTTATCAAGCAAGCAATGAAGGTGTAAAAATTCAAATGGTTGTCAGAGGTATTTGTTGTTTGATTCCTGGTATTAAGGGAATGAGTGAAAATATAGAGGTTTTAAGTGTTGTGGATAAATTTTTAGAGCACCCTAGGGTATATGAATTTATAAATGGTGGTTCTCTAATTACGTACATATCTTCAGCAGATTTTATGACAAGAAATATTGAAAATCGATTAGAGGTTGCAGCTCCAATATACGACCCAGAGTTACAACGTCAAATTAAAGATGTTTTTGATATTATTTGGAATGACAATGTTAAAGCTAGAAGATTGAATGGTCCTATTCAAAATAATTTTGTTAAAAATAATTCAAAACCTAACCGCTCTCAGTTTAAAATTTATGAATACTATAAAAAAGAGGTAGATCAATGAAAATTAGGAAGTACGGAGCAATAGATATTGGCTCCAATGCTGTTAGATTACTTGTTTCTAATGTGATTGATTATAAAGGTCAAGTTTTTTTTCAAAAAAATGCTCTCGTAAGAGTTCCAATCCGTTTAGGGCAAGATGCCTTTACTAAAGGTGAAATTTCAAAAAAAAATATAGGACGTATTATTAAATCAATGAAGGCTTTCCGATTGCTTATGAAAGTTCATGGCGTAGAAGATTATCTTGCCTTTGCTACTTCTGCGCTTCGAGGTGCAAAAAATTGCTCACAGGTTGTAGAAAGAGTTTTTAATAAATCTAAAATTCAAATCGAAATAATTGATGGAAAAAAAGAAGCTAAAATCATTTCTAATACCAATGTTTTTGAAAATATTGATATTGAAAAGACTTTTCTCTTCATAGATGTGGGAGGTGGAAGTACTGAAATAAGTATCTTAAAAGGAGGTAAAAGACTAAATTCAAATTCTTTTAAGATTGGAACGGTTCGATTATTAAACAAGGATTTTGATCAGCGAATTTGGAATCAATTAGAAATATGGGTAAAAAAACATACTAAAATTTATTCTAAAGTTTATCTTTTAGGAACAGGTGGGAATATTAACAAGTTGCATAAAATTTCTAATGTAAAAGATAATCGTCCCATTACTTTTTTAACATTAAATCTTATTTACAATAAGTTAAATGAGTTAACTTATGAAGAGCGAATTATTGATTTGGGATTAAATCCAGATAGATCTGATGTTATCATACCAGCAACTAAACTTTTTTTAAAAATATTTGAATGGAGTGGAGCAAAAGTTATTTATGTGCCAAAAGTTGGTCTTTCCGATGGAATGATTCGAGAGTTATATAAAAATAAAAACTAAACTGATTAACCTATATATTGATATAATAATAGATGCTAGATCTTAAAAAATAATATATTATTGTTTTTGGTGAAACGAGAAAATTTTTCAAAAATCTAAATCAAATCTGTCCCTTAGCTCTTCTAATGAAGGGTTTAGTTTTTTAAGGTATTTATATTTTTCATTAACAGAATATACTAATTCTTCTTTAGTGGCTTCTGAAATGAGAATTTCTACTTTTATACCATAATTACTTAATCTTTTTCTCAAGAAGGGAAGAAGATTATCCATTTCTTTTATCATTTCGACTTTGTTCATTTCACTAGGAACTGTTAAAGAAATTTCGTTACCCCCTTTTAAGTTAATACTACTGACTCCAAATATTGATGCTAGATTCTTCTTCCCTTTTTTTTTCAAGTTTAATATATATTCTTTCCAAAGAGATTCAAGTGTTTTAAATTCAAAATCATGTCTTGG
>NYVM01000102.1 GCA_002684605.1 Candidatus Pelagibacterales bacterium
CATCAATTCCTTTATCTAACCAAAACTTCATAACTTCATAAACCTCTTCTCTAACTTTATTATTTTCCCAATTTAAATCAGGCTGTTTTTTAGAAAAATAATGTAAATAGTAGTCATTAGAAATTGGATCTTTTTCCCATGCAGAACCTCCAAAAAAAGAAGTCCAGTTATTTGGAGGATGGTTTTTATCACCAGCTTTCCAAATGTAATAATCTCTATACTTATTATTTTTTGAAGATTTACTTTCAATAAACCAATTATGCTCATCACTTGTATGATTTACAACTAAATCTATGATTAATTTCATTTTTCTAGTCTGCACTTCACTTAATAATAAATCAAAATCCTCCATGGTACCAAATTCTTCCATTATTTTCTTATAATTTCTAATATCGTAACCGTTATCGTCGTTAGGGGAATCAAAATGAGGGCTAATCCATAAGGTATCAACACCTAATAATTTTAAATAATCTAACTTTAAAATTATTCCATTAAGATCCCCTATTCCGTCGTTATTAGAATCGTAAAAAGATCTTGGATAAATTTGATAAACAACTTGTTCCTTCCACCACTTTCTAATCATACTTTTTTCTTACTTGACATTCTACATTTCTGACTACAATAAACAACATTGTCCCAGTTTTTTTCCCATTTTTTTCTCCATGAAAATGGAAGATTACAAATAGGACATGTTTTTTTAGGAAGGTTGGATTTTTTCATTATTTAAACAAAGGATGTTCATCTGGCCAAGACACTTTTGAATTAGTCATTTTATTGAAAGGCATTTGTGCATCAACTGATTTTAAATATTTTGTCAAAACATTAGCAAGTAACTCAGATTTCGAGGTGTTTAAAGAAATTAAATTATTATTTTCAGAAATATCATCCTCCAAATTATACAGTTCGACGATTTGAGTATCATGAAAATAAATGAATTTCCATTTTCCCTGTCTAACGGCGCTGTAACTACCTATACCAGGCCCACTTGGTCCCCACCAATTAGGATAATGCCAAAATAATGGTTTTTTTTCAATGATTTCATTATTTAAAAGAGGAATAAAACTTTGACCATCAATACTTTGTACAAAACTACTTTCTTCACATTTTGCAAATTCTAAAATTGAAGGAAAAAAATCCTCAATGATAACTGGATGGCTAATTTCTTTAACATTAGTTTTATGAAATGGTGAATAAACAATCATAGGAACCCTAATCCCACCCTCATATATTGATCCTTTTCCACTTTTTAAAGGAAAATTATGATTATGCTTTTCTCCATCTCTAGCGACAGCACTCAAGCCTCCATTATCAG
Organism: Candidatus Pelagibacterales bacterium; assembly: GCA_002684605.1. The sequence goes on from NYVM01000102.1 coordinate 1,313, forward strand.
ACATAAATACAACAATTGTATTTTTAAGAACATCCCTCTTTTCAAGCTCTTTTAAAACAATACCTAATGCATGATCCATACTTTCTATCATTGAAGCATATTTAATTTCAGAGTTTTTTAAACCAATATTTTTATATTTCTCAACAAAACGATTATCCTCCATTAAGGGTGCATGAACATTATATAATGAAAAATAAAGGAAAAAAGGAGATTTTGAATTAATAGGTTTTTGTAATTTTTCTAAAACTTCTTCACTTATAGCTTGCGTTAAAAAAATATCTTTTCCATGATATTTTTCAAGTCCGGGAACAGCCCATATTTTTTTTGATTTGTCATTATTTCCAAAATGATCAATTCCTAAGTAACTTTGAGGAGCACCAGCAGCATGACCTGCAATATTAATGTCAAAACCAATATTTAACGGATTTGAAGATGGATATCCAATTGCACCAAGATGAGCCTTTCCTGCATGAATAGTATAATATCCGTTGTCTTTTAAAATTTGTGGAAGTGGGGTAGAATAAATTGTATTTGAAATCGAATCTAAAGTTGACAGTCCATTATAATTCCAGTCGGGAAATTCAAAATTTTTATGATTAATTTCTGCTGGTTTTTTTTTATTAGGATTAAGAGTCCAATTAGTAACTCTATGTTTTGCAGCATTCATTCCTGTCATCAAACTAATCCTAGAGGGAGAACAAACAGGAGTTGCATAAGCATTAGTGAATTTCACGCCCATATTAGCTAATATTTCCATGTTAGGAGTATTATAAAGCCTATTGAATTTAGTTTCGTTCTTCCAAAATGAAACAGAAGTATCCTGCCATCCTAAGTCATCTACCATAAATAAAACGATGTTAGGCTTATTAATTTCATTTGAATTATTACAAGAAAGAAATAAGAAGATAGTTAAAACAAAAAATAATCTGAATAATGACATCCTAACAATATACAAAAATGAAAAAAAATACACATGTTAAGCTAACTTAACATTATTTTTTATATATTTGTAAAGTTAACTTAACATATAAATATAAAATGAAACTTAAAATACTAAGAATTATGGCAATAATAACAGGATTAATTGGAACAACTTTATTTAATAGATTTATGGAGGGAGGAGCACTTTTTATGTCTCTTGTTCTTATTTGTTTATTAATATCATTTTACTTCACAGTAAAATCTGTTTTTAATATTAAAACAAATATTGAAATTTCTAGAAAAATGCTTAAGCACATAAAAGATAGTGGCTCACTTGGACTAGCTTTAGGTGTTATGGGTTCGTTTATAGGACTTATAACTGCTTTTGATGTTCTTGAAGCAACTGGAGAAGCGAATCCTTCAATAATAGCCGGGGGCTTAAAAGTTGCCTTGCTATCAACTCTATTTGGGCTATTTACTTATTCAGTTTCTAAATTTTCAATACTTATACTTCGAATTATTCAAAAATAAAATTATGTTATTATCAAAAAAAGAAATATCAATTTTAATTGAAATTGTATATTCAATTGTATTTGCATTAATATTCCTTCCTTATTTTTATGAAAATCAAGAGAAAACTCTAATCTTAATGGATGGTTTAGTTGAAAAAATAATTCAAATTATAATATGTACTGTAATCTATTTTGCTATTGCCTATTCTATATTAGAGGTTGCTTTTAAAAAAAAAGAAACTAGAGATGAAAGAGATGATATGATAAATTCAAAATCGTATAAATTAGGTTATTTACTCTATGAATTCTCTTTATTCATTTTTATTGGATATGTGTGTTCTAAATTTCAAAATAAAGAATTATTTAACTTAACTGGAAACCTAGAATTATACAATAGCTTTCAATTAACAGATGCTGGAATTGTTTTTATTGTTCTTGTACTACTTGCGTTTATATCAGTTATAAAATCATTATATCAATTTTACTTATATAGAACTGTTTAAAATGATATTAAAAAACAACTTGAAAGAAGTCAGGCAGAAAAAGGGTTTAACTCAAGAAGAACTAGGTGCCAATGTTGGAGTCAGTAGACAAACAATTATTTCGATTGAAAGATACAGATATAAACCTACTCTAGAGCTGGCTATGAAATTAGCTGAAAAACTTAATATTAAAATTGAAAAATTATTCTATTTTGAACAAGAATAGTTCTAGAACTAAATATTGTGAAATTTGTAAAATAGATTATTCTACAATGTATAGAATTCAATTTCAACCAACTAAAGAATGGGTTTTTTCTTGTAAAAATTGTCTTAGTATTGTAAAAAAAGACAATAAGTTTTACAGATATGGAGGTACTTGGAAAAAATAGGATTTGGTTTTTCTCAAATGTTTTAAATATCATATCTTTAAAACATGTTAAAAACCAAAGATGTTGAGTTTAATTATGATAATCAAATGTTTTTCAAGTTTCAGAACATTGATTTAAATAGTAATGAAAACTTATTAATTATTGGTGATTCAGGTGTTGGAAAAACTACACTAATGCATCTTCTTGCAGGACTTTTAAAATCAAATTCCGGATCAATTAAATTGTTTGATAAAGAACTTAATCAGATGTCTTCATATCAACTTGATAGTTTTAGAAAAAATAATATCGGGATAGTATTTCAAAGACCACATTTTGTTAACTCTCTTACTGTAAAAGAAAATCTTCAACTTGCTCAATATATAGCTAATAAAAATGATAGTACTAGAATTGAAAGTATACTTAAAAACTTAAATATTTTTGATAAGTCTAATAAAAAAACAAATCAATTAAGTCAAGGTGAAAAACAAAGAGTTTCAATAGCTTTGGCAATTGTCAATTCTCCTAAGTTAATTTTAGCAGACGAACCTACTTCTAGTTTAGATGATAATAATTGTTCTAAGGTTATTAAACTTCTAAAAAAACAAGCCACAGATTTTGGAGCACAATTAATAGTTATAACTCATGATAGTAGATTGAAAAAACATTTTAAAAAATCGATTGAACTGTGAATATATTTAAATTAAGTATAAAAAATATTTTCAATAAACCACTAAGCTCATCTATAAGCTTAGCACTATTAGTTCTTGGTGTTGGAATAATTTCTCTTTTACTTCAGCTAAATACATTGATAAAAGATCAAATGGATAATAATTTGAGAGGAATTGATATGGTTGTCGGAGCAAAAGGAAGTCCTCTACAACTAATTCTGTCATCTGTTTACCATATTGACTCTCCAACTGGAAATATTTCTCTTGCTGAAGCTGAGACAATAAGTAATAACAGAATGGTAGGTTCAAGTATTAAAATTCTTTATGGAGACAATTATAAAGGTTTTAGAATTGTTGGTGCTGAAAGAAAATTTGTTGAACTATATAAAGGCGTAATTAAAGAAGGAAAAGATTGGGATAACCCATATGAAGTTTTAGTCGGTTCTAAAGTATATGAAAAATTAAAAATCAATTTAGGTGATGAGCTAATTAGCTCTCATGGATTAAGAGAAACAGGCCAATCCCACGACGAAGGAACTTTTAAGGTTGTAGGATTATTAAAACCTTCAAACTCTGTAATTGATCAATTAATTATTACATCCCCTGAAAGTGTTTGGGATATCCACGAAACTCATGATCATGATGAACACGAAAATGAACATGAACATGAACATGAACACGAACACGAAGATGAAGATAAAGATGACAATAGAGAGATAACTGCAATGCTAATAAAATTCAAAAGCCCAATGAATATTATTCAATTTCCTAGGCAAATAAATGAAAATACTAATCTTCAAGCAGCAGTCCCATCATATGAAATATCAAGATTATTTAAACTTTTTGGATTTGGAATTGAAACTTTAAGTTATTTAGCATATTTAATTATAATTGTTTCCGGGTTCAGTTTATTTATTAACTTATTTAATTCAATGCGTGAAAGAAAATATGAAATGGCACTTATTAGAACATTGGGAGCTTCAAGATTTCAATTATCAACAATGATTATTTTTGAAAGCCTAGTTCTAACAATTTCAGGATTTATACTAGGATTACTATTTAGCAGATTTGGAGTTATGTTCGTATCTTCACTAATGGAAGAAAGTATAAATTATAACTTAAAATCATTTAAAATTTTAAATGAGGAATATTGGCTTTTAGGATTATCTATTTTAATTGGTATTATATCCTCTTTGATTCCAGCTATTCAAGTTTATAAAATGAATATTTCAAAAATATTAGCAGATGCATAAACTAAGTTTTATAATTATTTTTTTTATTTCAAACAGTTTGTTTTCTCAAGTAGAAATTGATTGGCTTAAATTGAGAGATGTTTATTATAAATCTGAATATGCTGAAGATGTGTATGGTTATGTTCAAATTCCATATTTTGGAGAAGCAGTAGAACCTTTAGACAACAAAGAGGTTGTAATAACTGGTTATATGCTTACTCTATCACCCGACGAAGGTGTTTTTGTTCTTTCTGAAAACCCTTATGCAGATTGTTTTTTCTGTGGTTTTGGAGGCCCTGAATCAGCAATAGAATTAAGATTAAAACCAGGTTACGACGATTTTTTAATGGATGAACTTGTCGTTGTTACAGGAACTCTAAGATTAAAAAGAGAAGATGTAAGTAGTGGTGTTTATATTATGGACAATGCTACTGTTGTTAAAAAAGAAGATTAACAATACTTCATTAAGCAAAATACCAATATTTGATGAAAAAGTATATTATAATATTAACAGTCTTTCTAATAATTAACTTTGGTGGTTTAGCCATTGGTCAAATTTGGACAGGAGATGGTGTAACATCAAACTGGTATACGTCATTAAATCAAGCTCCTTGGACTCCACCAGGATGGGTATTTGGACTAGCTTGGACAACTATTGCAATCACTTTCTCTTTACTAATGACTTCGTCATATTTAAAAAATAATATAAAATCGTTAAAACTATTCATCCCTTCGCTTTTATTAAATATTTTATGGAACCCTGTATTCTTTGGGTTACAATGGGTTTGGACAGGTGCAGTTGTCTTGGTGTTATTGTCTTACTTTATATATAATATTATTGATTTAAATCGTAAAATATATGGTTGGAAAATTGCATGGTTAGGGTTACCCTATTTTATTTGGCTAATGGTCGCAACATCACTTGATATTTATATTTCAATAATGAATTAGAGAAGAAAATATATGTAAAGATTAGATTTTTATTTTATACTTTTCATCCAACGGCATAAAATCAATATCAAGATAAGCTCCATGTGCGTTATCATCTGAAACTATTTGAGGTTTGCCTTTAATAATTTCAATAGAGTTTTTGTGTATGTGACCAGCAAAGATTGCAATTAAATTAGATGAATCGAAAACTTTATTATAAAATTCAAATGTGGTTTTAGTATGGCCATTTTCGGGCCATTTAGGTCGTCTTTCTAACTCAAAATTACGATCAGTTGATGCTCCCCAAAATGGATTCCCACAACCAAAAGAAATATTTTTGCCTGGCGCGTACATCGGAATATGAACCAACAAAACTAAAGGCAAACCAGATTCAACTTGCTCAGAAAAAAAAGCTAATTGTTCATCGTTAATTTCATATATTGAATTATCAATAGCTAAAAATCTGATTCCTTTTATGTCGTATGCTGCAAACAAAGGATTGTTTCCTTGGTACAA
>NYVM01000091.1 GCA_002684605.1 Candidatus Pelagibacterales bacterium
CAAGGGCAGAAAATTACATCTTATATCCACAGCTTTGGACTGTAAATAAATTAAACAATAGAATAGATCTTTCTTTAGAACATAAATATGAGGTTAATGAGATTTCTGGAAAAATTGAATTGAGTACAATGAGTTCTGCCCTTTTTTCAGATTACAATTACAATAAATTTGTTCTTAAAAACACGAATAATGTATCAATTTTTAATTTAGGACTAAAATCCAGAGTTTTTGTTCAAATAGGAACAGGTAATAATTGGGCATCTGAAAGTAAATTACATTTTGCTGGAGCTAACAATGAAGAATTAATGAATAATAAATTTACTAGGTCAAACGGATTTATTTCAAATGAATACCTAGGCTTTGGTACTTCAACAAATAATTTTCATCATAGCGGCGGGCTTAATCTTAGAGGTTATGCTGGTTATTTAGTTCCTCAAGAAAATAATGGAAATATTGAGTCATTTAATTATTCAGGTAAAAGTGGGGCTGCTATAAATTTAGAAATTGATTTATCAAAATATTTTCATGTTCACATACTAAGTAATGAACTAAAAACTTACATTTTTGGTGATGCTGGAATAATAACTAACGAAGATATTAATTCCTCAAATTTTGGAGATATATTTACTGATGTTAGAGCTGATGCTGGTATTGGATTCACCTACACTTTAAAAGTGTTACCAAAAATGAAGCCATTAACTTTAAGGCTTGATTTACCATTTTTACTAAATAGACCTCCAGCAAATGAGGATTATTTACAGTTGAGATGGTTATTTGGATTTAGTAAATTATTTTAATAAATGATAGACAAAAGTTTAAAAGTATTTAAAAATCAGTACATACTAACTGACAAAAAAATAAATCAACCTTCTTTAAGTAATTCGTATAAAATTGGTAGCTATAGCTTAGTTACAAGCCAAGAAATTCAGGTTTTTATTTCTAACAATAATATTATCACATTAATTGGCTATAGCTTTCATTGCTACAATTCAAAAAAAGAACAAGAAATAGTTAATCATTTATCTACATTAGAAAATGAAGAATTACTTAGTGAAATTGATAATCTTTGTGGACATTTTGTAATAATTTCAAATCGAATTCAATTAAAAATCTATACAGATGCTTGTTCAAGTCTTAAGGTTTTTTATGCAAAATCAAATAAATATACATTTATTGGTTCAGACCCAAAAACATTATGTCAATTTCATAATTTCACTTTTGACAATGATAAAGAAAGAAAGACTTTCTACCAATCCAAATATTTCTTAAACAATAGCACAAAAGTTGGTCACCACACTAGATATAAAAACATGTACCAACTTGTATCCAATCATTGCTTATCTGTAAACAATTTAAAATCGGAAAGAATTTTCCCTAGAAACAAAAGAGAGGAATTTTCGATGAAAGATGTAAGTGAAAAATTAATTCCAATCTTTAAAAACATCTTAAATCAAATAGAAAAAAGACACACTATCTATACCTCAATTACTGCAGGATACGATAGTAGATTATTAATGTCTGCAACAAAGAAATTATCTGAAAAAATCAAGTACTATACCTTTAAATTACCTAACAAAGCTGAAAATCTTATAGACTATATCTTGCCAAATAAAATTTGTTCAGATTTAAATTTAGATTATTCATCAGTAAAAATTGATTATTTAAAAAAAGAGAAAATAAAAGAAATTAAATCTATTTATGATTTACCAAAATTAAGACCATTTCAACAATACAGAAATATATTTCCAAAAAACACAAAACCAAATATACTTCTAGTTGGCTTTGTATCTGAAGTTACTAAGAATTATCTAGAGAAAGTAAAAGTTAGAAATGGAAAAGATGTAGTAAGAGCGGTTCATTCACCTGACAACAAATATCTAGAAAGCTATTATCAAAATTGGTTAGATAGAAATCAAGATAAAATTAAAAAATTTGGATATGAAATTTTAGATTTTATACATTGGGAACAAGATATTACAAATTTTGCAGGACAGAATACTTACTATGCACATCATTATGTAAATCTTTTTTCTATTTTTAACAGTAGAGAGATTCTTAAAATAATGCTTGCTGTAAAACCAAAACTAAGAGACGGAAAAAATACAATATTATTTAAATATTTAATTGAAAAGATGTGGCCAGAATTATTAATCTATCCATTCAATCCAACAAAAAAAGAAAAAATTATTTTATTTATGAAAAAGATAAAAATATACTCTATTTATAAATCTCTACAGATATATTTTTATAAACACGGAGAAGTAAAATGAAACGAAAGATAAATTTCATAGGAATTGGAGTTCAAAAAGCAGGAACAAGTTGGTTAGCTGAAGCATTAAATGAACATCCTGAAATCTATATTCACAGAGAAAAAGAAGCTCATTATTTTAACAAAGAAAAATTCTATATCAACAGATTACATTACGAATGGACTTTTAAAAATAAGGATGAAAAGGTTGTTGGAGAAATTACACCAGCTTATATTTCTGAGGAATCAGTAGCCAAAAAAATATACAACTACAATCCTAATGTTAAAATGATTGTTATTTTAAGAGACCCTACAGACAGGTGTGTTTCTCAATACAAAATGGAAATGACAAGAGGAACAATTGAAGAAAATAATGGGTTATGGGACGCATTCTCACGAGATTTACCAAAATATGGACCAATGAAATCAAGAGGATTATATAACAATCAACTAAACAACTATTACAAATACTTTAAAAAAGAACAACTCTTAATTCTCAAATACAACGAACTAAAAAAAAATCCATCTAATTTCATAAAGAAAGCATTTAATTTTTTAGAAGTAGATAATTCATTTATTCCTATATGTTTAACAATAAACATTAAACACAAAAAAGATCAAAGAAAAAACATAGATATATGTAATGAAGATATTAATAAGGTTAGAAAATTCTATGACTCTTTCTTAACTACAGAGTCTTGAGGGTAAACAAAATTATACTTAGGACCTTCTAACATTCTATCTTTTAAAAATTCGATATCTAAATAGTTACATATTTCCTTAAGGATTTGTTCTGTATTATTTACCAAATCAAAAAAAGTTAAAGAAAAAGCCCCTTCAGATTTTAAATTATTTATGATTTTCATTCCTTCCATCCATTCATATGAAGCTTGTTTTTCAGTTTGACCAGCTCTTTTTCTCATACTACTAACAGATGAGTCCTTATCTCTTTCAATAGTAATAAAGACTGCGCCTTCATGCTTATAATCTTCAATTGACATACAAGATGTTGGAAAAGGACGAACTAAATGATGCTTATTTTTCTTTCTAAAATCTAAATTAGCAATTCTATTTATAAGATGTCCAAAATAAGAAGATCTCTTATATTGACGAATCTGCCTATATGCAAGAAGTTTATTTCCATTCCATTGCTTACCGATAAGCTTAAGGGAATCTTTTGTGACAGACTCAAATAACATGTTAATTTCTGGATGTCTTCCTAACATACTAGCAAGTAATGTTGTACCTGTTCTTTGTAAGCCTACTATTACAAAAATTTTCATCTATCCAAATATATTAAAGTGCTTTCTAACAAATTTATGCCCTACAAAAGTAGTAATAAGATACAAAATACTTATTAAATTGACAGTTGATTTCATGAGATACTTCCTTGCATTTTTCATATCTCCTATCAAATAATAATATCTCCCCATGCTTCCATTAATTCGTTTCTTAGAAATTTGGACTTGAGAAGGATATTGATCTAAAAAATCAGAAACTGTTTTCATAGAATATTTATAATCATTTATTCTATAACTCTCATCTAAAGATAAGTTATTTCTTTTAACCTTCCTCAAATACAATGATTTACAAATCTCTACAGAAGAATTATTATGAAAAAGCCTTAACACCCAATCAAAATCAATCATACCATATTCTTCTTCAAAAAAAACATTTTTTAATGAAGACGAAAACATAATACTTCCTAAATAGGTTTGTTGACCAGATTTCATTTTAGTTAGTTTCGAAATAAATGTTTTATTCTTTTCATATAAAATATATGATGATGATGATGAAGATTTTATTCTTTTAATTTTTTGATTATTAATAAGATTGAATAATGTATATCCGGATGTAATAATTGGAGCAAAATCTGAAACCTTTAATAGTTCAGAAATTTTATTTGAAAACCAAACATCATCATGATCAGCAATACATATAAAATCCCCTTTACATTTTTTAAGCGCAATATTTCTTCCTCTATTTGGACCTCCTGAATTTTTATTTGTACTAAAAAACTGAATATTATTTTTTATAAGAATTTCCACTGTATTATCTGTAGAACAATCATCTACTACAATTAATTCTATGCTAAAATCAATATCGACTCCATGTTGATTATTAATAGAATTAATAACTTCTAAAAGTTGATTCCCCGAATTATATGTTGTTAATATTATGCTGACAGAAATCATCTATTTAAAATTATCTTATAAAGATCAAGTATAGTGTTTTTAATATCATCAGATAGATTAAAATACATTAGAGATGGAATAAATATTATTAATACAACAATAGAATTTATAATTAGATTTAAGAAGACATGTCCAGAAGAAGGAATTAAAGAAATAGGATAATACATTACTAAAAGTAATAATAAAGTATAAAATGTTTTTAAACTAAATGGATGCATATTCATTTTTACTTTAATAAGTATTAACCTAATTAAATTAAATAGTAAAATTGATATTGCAGTTGCCATAGCCGCACCATTAATTCCAAACTTTGGGATAAGTATATAGTTTGTAATTATTGTTACAATAACTAAAAAAACACTAGTAATCAAATCATATTTATAATATTCAGAATTAATAATAATCTGAGCATTTAATCCACTTAGCATATTAATTATTTGAGAAAATCCGATATACAATACAACAAGCTTGCCAGATTGAAAATTCTCAGGTAATAATGCAAATATCTCATCAATACTAAGCCAAATGCATAAGAAAAATACACCACCAATTATTAATTGGTTTATCGAAGATTTAGAATAAATGTCTTGAATTGTATCCAGATCTTTTTCTTGCCAAGCCTTTGCAATTAAAGGAACAGAAATAGATGCTATAGCTTTTGCAGGTACCATTATTGCATTACCAATATAAAATGCAATTGTGTAAAATGCAATTTGTTTCAATCCCTCGCCCGTTCCATCTTCAAGCATGGAACCAAGCATCATCATGTCAATTCGAGAAACTAAAATAATTGATATTCCACCAACTAAAACATAAACTCCATAACGAAGCATTTCTTTTATTTTTAAGTCTTTAAAAGTTAAAGACAGGATAATCCGATCATTTAAAAACAGAACAAATAGTAAAATGAAGAATTTTAAGATATAGCCAAATAAGTAAACTTTTAGAAATAAATTGAAATCAAGATATCCAAGCCAGTGAAAAATTAGTACTGACATACTATAAAATTTCAAAAAAACTTCATTTATAAATACAGGAGTTGTAGCACTTAGAAAGGATCTTGAAATAGAAGTTAAAACATCAAAAAACCCTATAAAAAAAACTAATAAAATTATGTAAAAGAAATTCTCTTTTAATAACTCTCCAACATTTAGTATTCTAAAGAGATCTTCTTTAAATAATAAATATGAAGTAAAAGCAAAAAGAAAGCCTAAAAGAGGAACTAAAAAACTTAAAAAATACAACTGTCCCTTTTGAGTAATTGCAGGAAAAAACCTGACAAATGTTTTTGGAATACCTAAAGTAGTAAAAGTTGAAACTACAATAGCATATGCTATTAAAATCTGAATTAAACCTAAATGTTCAGGATTGTCGTTAAAAACGTTTGGATAAATAATAATCGTATTAATAGCACCAATTGCCATTCCAATATAAAAGCTTATAGAATTCTTAATACTCTGATTTTTAACTACACCCATTATAATTTATCTAAAATATTAACTAAATCTAAAGTTAGCTTTTCTCGAGTAAACCTATCATCTTCAATATGTTTGTATTTTATTTTATTATTAAATATTGAAAGAATCTCATCTTTGACATTTTTATTATTATCATAACTAAAATAACTTCCATAACTATTATTAAGAAAATTTTGCACATCACTATTTTTAGGTCCAAAGGCTAAAATAGGAAGTTTAGTTGCAAGGTATTCAAATAACTTTCCAGGGTAGTTTCCTTTACCACTTTCTGAATTAAATAGTAATAGCAATAGTAAAGAAGTCTTTGAATATGCTTTAATAACATCATTATGATTTAAAAATCCGAGCAGGTGAAGCTTGTCTTTTAGAAACTCATATTTATTAATACATTCAATAACATTAGGATCAATATTACCAGATAAATGTATTTCTAATCTATTATTAAATTCTGTATCTGATTTACATAATTCATTTAATGATTTCCATAATTCAATTGGATTTCTTAGATGATTTAAAATCCCATAATGACCAATTACAAATTTTTCAGATTTAGATATTGTAAAATCAATAAAATCTTCCTTATCATATCCATTAGTAATAATTTTCACATTTGATGCGCCAAGGTTATTAAAATCCTTTGCCCATTTTTCACTAACCGTTAAAACGAGATCTGAATTCTCTAAGACCTGTTTTTCTAATTGTATATGTTTAAACCTTGCTCTCTTAGTCAAATGAAAATCATCTAATAGATCTAATTTGCTCCATGGATCTCTGAAGTCTGCTATCCATTTAATTTGGTTAAATCGTTTCTTAATGCCTAATCCAATAAGATGCATTGAATGTGGTGGGCCAGTAGAGATAATATGATTTATTTTATTTTCTTCAATATATTTTATTAGTGATTTAATAGTTGGTTTAATAAAGTATTTTTTAGGATCTGGAATAAAAAAATTACCTCTTATCCAATTCAAACAAAAATCTTTTAACGTTTTATCTTTTGAAATAAGTCCAGAATTTTGAGATTTTTTGGACTTACCAAATATCTTATCTTTTAATGAATATGGTTCCCATATAGGAAATTTTAAAACATTTATATCTTCAATATCTTCACTTAATTTTTTATCAGATAGTTCAGAATAAGGATTATTTGGAGTAACAATAATGGGTTCCCACTTATTTTTTTTTAAGTATTTACTGAATTTCAACCATCTTTGAACTCCTGAACCAGTGTTAGGAGGCCAATAATAAGAAATTATTAAAACCTTTTTCATTCTTGTTTTAGTTCCTTAAAAGAAACAAAAACTAATAATAAAATTAACATTATAGATGATGCAAGAGAAATACCTTCACCAATTTTATACACCTTTGGCTCAAATTTAAACTCAATAGTGTGATTACCAGCAGGAACTTCCATTGCTCTTAAAACATAATTTGCTCTAAAGTAATCTGATTTTTTACCATCAATATATACATTCCAACCATCTTTATAATATATTTCAGAAAAAACTG
>NYVM01000092.1 GCA_002684605.1 Candidatus Pelagibacterales bacterium
GCAAATCTCATGAATATAGGAATGTTAGCAATGCAGAAGCAATTTGATAGTCTTGATACTGCCATAGGTGGCTTTCAAGATCTTAATATGCGTATCAGAACTTCCAAAGTGCCGGTTGTTGTTGCAACCCAAGGTTATGTTTTTGGAGGAGGATGTGAGATAGCTATGCATTGTGACGCCGGAATTTATGCAGCTGAATCATATATTGGTTTACCTGAAGTAGGAGTTGGATTATTGCCAGCAGGTGGTGGAGTAAAAGAAATGGCACTTAGAGCGTCAGACAAGTTTTTTGATGGGGATGTGAAAGTCCCAACTCTTATTGACCATTTTAAAACTATAGCTACTGCAACAATTTCAACATCTGCTTGTGAAGCATATGCTTTAGGGTTTTTGAAAGAAGATAGAGATTTTGTTTGTTGTAATGTCCAACGAAATATTGGTGAGGCTAAGAAAAAAGTATTGCAACTGGCATTTAATTATATTCCCCCTTCTGTAAGAAATGACATCGAAGTATTGGGTAGAACAGGATTAAGTGTTCTCTATTCTGCTATTAATGAATTTTTTTTAGGAGGATATATGTCTGAATATGATGTTGAAATAGCACGGAAAATTGCATATGTTATATCTGGAGGTGATTTAACAAGTTCTCAAAAAGTTAGCGAAACCTATCTTTTGGATTTAGAAAGAGAAGGAATGTTGTCTTTAATGGGCAATCAAAAAACTTTAGATAGAATTCAGTATTTATTAATGAATAACAAACCACTTAGAAATTAAACATATTATAAAATGGAAGCATATATTGTAAAAGGATATAGATCTGCAGTTGGGAAAGCTCACAAGGGTGGGTTTAAAAATTACCGCTCTGATGACTTGGCTGTAGATGTTATAAAACATCTATTATCTGAAACAAAAAATTTAGATCCTAAATTGGTTGATGATGTAATTGTTGGTTGTGCTAATCCTGAAGGAGAGCAAGGACTTCAAATAGGTAGATTGATTGCTGCTCGAGCATTAGGAAAAGAAGTTCCTGGAATAACTATAAATAGATATTGTGCTTCAGGTCTTGAATCTATCTCAATGGCAGTTGGAAAAATAAAAGCTGGATTTGGTCATATTTACATTGCAGGTGGTACTGAAAGTATGAGTATGATTCCAATGACAGGTTATAAGCTTGCACCAAGTTATAAAGCTAATCTTGAAAACCTTAATTATCATGTTTCAATGGGAGCAACAGCTGAAGCTGTTGCTGATAAATATGGTATAACTCGCGAAATGTCAGATGAGTTTGCTTTTAATTCTCATACTAAAGCTGCTCTAGCTATTGATTCTAAAAAATTTGATAATGAAATTGTCTCTGTTTCTGTTGATGAAGTTTTCGTTCAAAATGGAAAAAGAATCACCAAGACGCATGTTGTAAATCAAGATGAAGGAGTACGTCGCGACACCTCGATTGAAGGGCTAGCTCGATTAAGACCTGCGTTTCGTTTAAAAGGCGTAGTGACTGCAGGTAATGCATCTCAAACCTCTGATGGCTCTGCATTTACTCTAATTGTAAGTGAAAAAATGGTTAAAGAATTAAATCTTGAGCCTTCTGCAAGACTTATAAGTTGTGCTGTTGGAGGTGTTGATCCGCTTTTTATGGGTATAGGTCCATGCATTGCAATTCCAAAAGCTTTAAATCAAGCAGGGTTAAAAATCAGTGATATCCAACAAACTGAGCTTAATGAGGCATTTGCAGCTCAGGCTCTAGCTGTTATTCAAGAATCAGGCTTAGACCCTAATAGTGTTAATGTTAACGGTGGAGCGATTGCAATGGGTCATCCTTTAGGTTGTACAGGGGCTAAATTAAGCGTTCAATTAATTAATGAAATGAAAAGAAGAAATCAAAAATATGGCATGGTAACGGCTTGTGTTGGTGGAGGTCAAGGAATAGCAGGTATTTTCGAACGTTTATAATTTTTTAAACCTTTTTAACAACATAAGTAACTATTCCCCATATAATTAGTTGATTTTCACTTGTTACTTTTAATGCTTTATATTTTGAATTTTCAGGCATTAAATAAATACAATCATTTTCTACTTTTAATCTTTTAACTGTAAATTCACCATCTACAAAACAAACTGCTATTTTTCCATTTTCAGGCTCTTGACTTCTATCTATTACTAATAGATCCCCATCATCTAAACCTGCTCCTTGCATTGATTGTCCATCGACTCTAGCATAAAATGTTGCAGACTCATTTTTAACTACTTCTTGATCAATACTTATTTTTAACTCTTTAAAATCATCTGCAGGGGAAGGAAATCCAGCAGATACTCCATCGCTTGCTAAAGGAAAAGATTTTTGATTTTTAGTTTCAGGCTTAAAAAATATTATTTTTTTATCAATCATTTTACTTTGATAATATCCTCCAAAACTGTTGTAAATTTAGGAGAAAGATTTTTTTGTTTCATTTTCCACATACGATCAAGATCTTGGTTTGCTAATTTTATTTGACGAGATCCGTATTTGTAGTTTATACGATCTATTACTTTCATGAGACTATTATGTATGCCTATGTTTGGTTCAAAAAAGTTTAATTGATGACTTTCTTTTGATGTTAGACCTAAAGCTAAAACTCCTGCTTTTTTATAAGATATTCCAGGCTTGAAAATTTTACGTAGTCCATAAATAGCTTGTTTGCTAAGAGTTATATTAGAGTTACTCGCGTTACTAAGATGTACTATACAGCTATTATTGTACCGTTTTTCTTTTTTGAATGGATCACTCCTTATAAACACCATTAAACTGGTACAGGAGCTATTTTGAATGCGCAATTTTTCGGCACAGCTTATTGCAAATGTGGAAATACGCTCTTCGACATCTAATGGGCTGGTTAATATTGATTCAAAACTTCTTGTTGTAGCAATTGATTTTTTTGGAGACCTTACCTCCTCTAGTTTGATAAAAGGTAATCCGGATAAATCTTTTTTTAATCTAAGCCCCAATACACTCATATTTTTTTTTACCCATTGATCAGGAAGATTCGTAAAGTCTAAAGCATTATTAACACCTATAGATTTTAGGAGTTTAGCATATCTATGGCCAATTCCCCAGACATCTCCAATATCTGTCCATTTCAATGCTTTAGTTATTTTTTCTTGATTATCTAGATTATATACCCCGGATGTTTTATGATTGAATTTTTTCGCAATTTTATTTGCGATTTTAGCCAAAGATTTAGTGGGGGCCAAACCTATTGAAACAGGTATTCCAGTCCATTGATAGATTTGTTTTTTAATCTTGTAAGACTTTTTTGTTACGTTGAAATTTTCAAAACCTGTAAAACCTAAAAAGGCTTCGTCAATACTGTATACTTCAACATTTGGGCTATGATTTTCTAAAATACTCATTACTCTTCTGCTCATATCTCCATAAAGAGCATAATTGGAAGAAAAAACTTTTATATTATTTTTTTTGAATTGTTTTTTATACTTAAATGCTGGTGCTCCCATTGGTATTTGTAATGACTTTGCTTCATTACTTCTTGATATAACACAGCCATCATTATTTGATAAAACAACAACAGGTTTTGTATCAAATTGTGGTTGAAAAACCCTCTCGCAGGAAACATAAAAATTATTACAATCAATTAATGCAAACATGAAGCAAAAATCAAAAAATATTTAATCATATTAACTTTTTTTAAACTCTTTTTTATTTTTTATTATTCACATTTTTAAATGATATAATTTTATTACTAAATCAAGGCTAGCGGTTATTTATAAATGTGTAATTTTACATATATCAGGGTTATTACAATTTGATCAATGGATAATTATTCTTTCCTAAATGCTGCACATACTAATTATTTTGAAGAACAGTATGATAAATACTTAAAGTCTCCTGACACTATGGAGCCTAGTTGGAGAGCTTTTTTTCAGGGTTTTGATTTTGGTCTAGAAAGCGTTACCGATACTGAAAATTTTAGTGAAGTTCCAGAATCTGTTAAAAAAGAGTTTCAGGTCATTAAGTTAATTGACGGCTATCGAACCAGAGGCCATTTGTTCACCAAAACAAATCCTGTTCGTGAAAGAAGAAAGTATTCTCCAAAACTTGATATAGAAAATTTTGGTTTATCTAAATCTGATTTAGAAACAACCTTTAATGCTGGATCAATTATGGGTATCGGGCCAACTAAGCTTGAAGACATAATTAAACACTTACAGCTAATATATTGTGATGCAATAGGTGTTGAATACATGTATATACGTGATCCAAAAAAAGTAAATTGGATACAAGACAAATTAAATGTAAATAATAACCATCCAAATTTTTCGAATGATAAAAAGAAACATATTTTAAAAAAGCTGAATGAAGCTTTAAGTTTTGAAAGCTTTCTTCACACTAAATATGTTGGCCAAAAGCGGTTTTCTTTGGAGGGAGGAGAATCACTAATTCCTGCACTTGACTCTTTAATTATGGCAGCAGACGATTTAGGTGTTGAAGATTTCGTTATGGGAATGGCTCATAGAGGCAGATTAAATACTTTAGCAAATATTTTTGGGAAATCAACTAAAGATATTTTCAGCGAGTTTGATGGAAAAGATTATGATCAAACTGTTTTTGATGGAGATGTAAAATATCATATGGGGTGGACCTCTAAAATTGATCCAAATAACGACGGAAAAAAAATCAATATAACTTTAGCTCCTAATCCTTCACATCTTGAGACTGTAGGAGCTATTGTTCAGGGAATAGCAAGAGCTAAACTTGAAAATAAATTTAATTCAGATACATCTAAGGTATTACCTATAATTGTTCATGGTGATGCTGCAATTGCAGGGCAAGGATTAGCTTATGAAATTGTCCAAATGGCCTCATTAAAGGGGTATTCAACTGGAGGAACCATCCACATAGTGGTTAATAATCAAATTGGGTTTACCACAAACTACTTAGATGCTAGATCTAGTACTTATTGTACAGATGTAGGTAAAGTTACTTTATCTCCAGTTTTACATGTTAATTCTGACGATGTGGAGGCAGTAGTTCATGCAACCCTTTTCGCTTTGGAATATCGAATGCAGTTTAATAGAGATGTCTTTATTGATTTATTAGGTTATAGAAAATATGGACATAATGAAGGAGATGAACCTAGATTTACTCAGCCAAAACTTTATAAAAAAATTTCCAATCATAAAAACACCAGGGATATATATTCTGAAAAACTAATATCTCAGGGAGTTATAGACGAAAATTATACAAATAATATTGAAAAGAGCTATAAAGATTTTTTGAATAAAAATCTAGAAGATTCAAGAAAGTCGAAGAAAACAATTATTACTCCATTTATGGCTGATGAATGGAAAAGTCTGGCACCCTTTACTCAACGAGTTGATGAAACTGAAATGAAAAAAAAGGTAAATACAAGCATCACAGAAAAAAATTTAGAGATTATAGCAAATGTTGTTACAACTTTACCTACTGATAAAAATTTCTTAAGAAAAACAAAAAAATTAGTCTCTGACAGAAAAAAAATGTTTTATGAGTCAGGTTCTCTCGATTGGGCAATGGGTGAGTTACTTTCATATGGATCATTACTTCATGAAGGTCATGACATTAGATTATCAGGACAAGATGTTGAGAGAGGTACTTTTTCTCATCGTCATGCTATTTTAATTTCAGAAGATTCTGAAGAAGAAATTATCTTGTTGAATAACATAAGTAAAAATCAAGGTAAGTTTAGGGTGTATAATTCTTTATTGTCTGAGTATGCTGTTCTTGGCTATGATTATGGTTATTCAATGGCTGGGCCAAATTCCCTAACAATCTGGGAGGCACAATTTGGAGATTTCTCTAATGGAGCTCAAATAATAATTGATCAATATATTACATCTGCAGAAGATAAGTGGAAACTTCAAAATGGATTGGTAATGCTTTTGCCTCATGGTTATGAGGGTCAGGGTGCTGAACATTCATCTGCTCGTATTGAAAGGTATCTACAAATGTGTGCTAAGGATAATATGTTTATAGTTAATTGTTCTACTCCAGCAAATATGTTTCATGTTTTAAGAAGACAATTAAAGGCAAAATACAGGAAACCTCTGATTGTTTTTACCCCGAAAAGTCTTCTTAGACATCCTATGGCTGTTTCAAAAATAAATGAATTTACCCATGGAGGCTTTAATAGTTTAATTGATGACAATGAAGTAAAAAAACAGGATATAAAAACTCTAGTATTTTGTTCTGGAAAATTTTATTATGATCTTTATAATTCAAGAGATGTGAAAAAAAGAAATAAGGATACAGCTCTTGTAAGAATTGAGCAGTTATTTCCTTTACCGGTTAATGAAATTAAAGATATAATTTCTAAATATGTAAATGTTAAAGATATAGTTTGGGCACAGGAAGAACCAAGAAATATGGGAGCTTGGAGTCATTTATTACTACATCTTCCCGAGTCTCAAAAAATGAGAATTGCAAGTAGAAGAATGTATGGAGCTCCTGCTGCAGGAAGTTCTGAACGTTTTAAAAAGCGTCATAATGAGGTAATAGAATATGTTTTTGATTCTTCAAAGAATAATCAAAGATAAAAACAAATGAAAAAATAAAATGTCAATAAAAAGTTATTATATATTTAGTTTAGCTGTTGTTGGTTAAATTTTGATTGTAATGGTTGCCAATAATTCCATATAAAATTAAGAGATTATGATTTTAGAAATGAAAGTTCCATCTCCTGGAGAATCAATAACAGAAGTTGAAATTGCTCAATGGCTTGTTGAAGACGGAGATTATGTAAATAAAGATCAAGCAGTTGCTGAGGTTGATTCAGATAAGGCTACACTTGAACTTCCAGCAGAGCAAAGCGGAATAATAACCTTAAAGGCAGAAGAGGGAGATGCTGTTGCAGTGGGTGATATAGTTTGTATAATTGATACAGAAGGTAAACCTAAAAATTCAGATAGTAAGGAGAAGGTTGATACTGTCAGTAAAATTGAAATCCATTCAGATAATAAACCTCAAGAAAATCACACATATGCTTCAGGTTCTCCTTCTCCAGCAGCAAAAAAAATCATTTCTGAGAAAAATATAGATATTTCATTAATTAATGGCACAGGAAAAAATGGAAGAATTACAAAAGATGACGCTATAAAAGCAAAAGCTTCTATGGGCTCAATGCCTGTTAATGGAGCTCGTGACCTATCGACTAAAAAAATGTCTTTACTTCGAAGAAAAGTTGCAGAAAGATTGGTTTCAGCTAAAAATGAAACAGCAATGTTAACCACTTTCAATGAAGTTGATATGTCTGAGATTTTTAATATTCGTAAAAAACATAAAGAAGCATTTATTTCTAAACACGATGTTAGTTTAGGATTTATGAGCTTTTTTACTAAAGCAGTTGTGAGGGCTTTAAAAACATATCCAGATGTAAACTCTATGATAGATGGTGATCAACAAATTAGTTATAATTATTGTGATATATCTGTTGCAGTATCTGGTCCCAAAGGATTAATGGTTCCTGTTGTTAGAAATGCTGAATCTCTTTCTTTTAGTCAGATTGAGTCTGAGATAAAGCGCTTAGCAGTTGCTGCAAGGGATGGAAAAATTACAGTTGATGATATGACTGGAGGAACTTTCACTATTTCAAATGGAGGAGTTTTTGGATCAATGTTATCTACACCAATAATAAATCCGCCACAATCAGGTATTTTAGGGATGCACAATATAATTGAGCGACCGGTAGCAAATAATGGAGAAGTAGTAATCCGCCCTATGATGTATTTAGCGTTATCATATGATCACCGAATAATTGATGGAAGAGAGTCTGTAGGGTTTTTAGTTGCAATCAAGGAAGCATTAGAGGATCCAATCAATTTATTAATGGATGGTGACTTAAACAAATCATTGGAGCTTTAAAAAGTCATAGTTAATTTTTTATAGTCAAGAACTACTTTTTTCTTAACTAAAAAGTCAGCTCCTAAAATTCCATCTATAATGATACTTTCACTTTCATTAATAGCGGTATTAATTGGCTTCATGTCAATTAATAAAAAATTTAATTTTTCGACAACAATTTTTTCATGACTTATTTCGGCTTTTTTTGACTTTAACACATCAAACTTTTCCTTAGTAGCTCCTGAAGCACTATAAGACTTTTTATATTTATCAAGTTTAAATTTTTTTTCACTTTCTATTTCAATACAGGAGTTTGATGCCCCACTATCTAATAAAAACAAACCCTCTACACCATTTATTGATATTTTACATGTAAGATGTCTAGTCTTTAAAATTGAACATTTGATAATAAATTGGTCTTGCTCATAAATAGAAAGCGACATATTAACCTATTTATATGCTAAAATAGTATTTTTATGATGTGAAATTAATAGATACACATACTCATTTATATATTGAAGATTTTGATCAGGATAGGAAAGAACAAATTGAATTAGCAATTAAAAATGGAGTTCATAAGTTTTATTTACCTGCTATTGATAAAAGTTACACTAGTAAAATGTTAGATTTAAAAACTAAATATCCCGAAAATATTTTCCTTATGTCAGGCCTTCACCCAACACATGTCAAAAAAAACTATAAGAATGAGTTAAATCATGTAAAACAAAACTTGAAATCTAGAGATTTTTGTGCAGTAGGTGAAATTGGAATTGATTTATACTGGGATAAATCTAATTTAGTAAATCAGCAGAAAGTATTCGATCAACAAATCATTTGGGCAAAAGAATTCGATCTTCCAATAGTAATTCATTGCAGAGATGCTTTTAATGAAATTTTTGAAATTCTGGAGCAGCATAAAGATGATAAATTAAGAGGTGTTTTTCACTGTTTTACTGGAAATTTTGATGAAGCTCAAAAGGCAATAAACTTTAATATGAAGTTAGGAATAGGGGGTGTTATTACTTTTAAAAATGGAAAAATAGACAGATTTATAAATGAAATTCCAATTGAATCAATAGTTTTAGAAACAGATTCTCCTTATTTAGCTCCAGTTCCTTATCGCGGAAAAAGAAATGAAAGTAGTTACTTGCCCTTAATTGCTAAAAAAGTTGCTGAATGCTACAATGTTCCAATTGAATTTGTAGCAGAAAAAACTACAGAATCAGCAAACTCTATTTTTAATAATTAAATAATTTTTAACCATAAAAAAACAATGAAGTCGTAGTATTTTTTTGTTATTTTGAATTTTTTAGAGAGGTGGCCGAGTGGTCGAAGGCGCACGCCTGGAAAGTGTGTATACGCCAAAAGCGTATCGAGGGTTCGAATCCCTTCCTCTCTGCTAAGTTGAATTAATTAATATTAAAAAAGGATTCATTGTGATCTAATCCAAATGACGAGCTCTTATTCCACGGCGAGCAAGCTCCGATAGTCAGCTTATACTTTCCTTTATAAAATACATTGTCTCCATTTTGATCTATATTTTGTATGTCTTCTGGACGTATTGAAAATTTAATTTTTTTAGATTCACCAGCTTTTAATTTGACTCTTTTTAACCCAATTAATTTTGAATTTGGCACTCTATAGCCTTTGTCTTTAAAACTTATATAAATTTGTGCTATTTCATCCCCAGCTTTATTACTGTTGTTTTCAATATCAATGCTAGCTTCAATAATTTCACCTATTTTAATTTTAGTTTTATTTAATTTAATATTTGAGTAAGAAAAATTAGAATAACTTAAACCAAATCCAAAGGGATACATTGGATCATAATCTATATACTTATATGTCCTATTTTTCATACTATAATCAGAGTATTTTGGAAGTTGGTTTACTGATTTCGGGAATGTTATTGGCAATCTTCCTGATGGATTAATATCACCAAAAATAATGTCAGCAATTGCATTACCTCCCTGTTCACCTGGATACCAAGCATACAATATTGCATCAACAAATGGTTCAACTTCACCAAGTTCAATAGGAGAGCCTCCAAAAACAACCAAAATCAAGGGTTTATTTTTAGCATTTTCTCTTAATTTTTTAATATAATCAATTTGATTTTTTGGGAAATTTAAATCAATTCGATCCCCATTTGCCGGTGATAATATAGCATCTCCCTCTTCACCTTCAATTAATGGAGAAATCCCCATGAATGAAATTATTACTTCTGACGATGCTGCTAAATAAGCTGGTCCAATATTAGAACTTTCGCTGTTAAGATCAACCCCAAGTTTGTATTGTACCTTTGTGCCATTATCAATCTTAGAAATTATCCCCTCAAGTGGAGTAATCATATTTGGACTTAAACCATGATAATTTCCCAAAAGAGCATCGATATTTGAAGAATTTGGACCAGTAATAAATAAACTTTTTATATTCTTATTCAAGGGCAAAACATTGTTTTTATTTTTTAATAAGACAATTGATTTGTGTGCAACTTCTTTAGCTAATTGTATATGTTTTTTAGAATTTATTACATTGCCACCTAGGCTATCATACGGAACAGTTCCTTTTTCATCAAACATCCCTAGCTTAAATCTTGTCATTAATAATCGCTTTAGTGAAGCGTTTACATCGTTTTCTGTAATTAAACCTGCTTTTACTGCTTTTGGAATTAAGCTATAGAGATTACCACAATTCAAATCTACTCCACCTTTTATTGCGTAAGCAACACTTTCTAAGTTATTTTCTTTATAACCGTGACTAGAGCTAATATCATTTATTGCGCCACAGTCTGAAACCATATGTCCCTTAAAGTCCCAATCTTGTCTCAATATTTTTTTTAGATCATTACTGCCACAGCAAGGCTCATCATTAACTTTGTTGTATGCACACATTACAATTTCAACATTTGAATTGACCAGTTCTTTAAATGCCGGTAAATAAGTTTCATATAAATCTTGTTTAGAGACTACGGCATTAAAATGATGTCTTTCTTTCTCGGGACCTGAGTGGACAGCATAATGTTTTGCACAAGCTGCAACTTTTAAATACTTTGGATGGTCTCCCTGTAATCCTTTCACAAACGCTTTTCCCATAAGGCTAGTTAGGTACGGGTCTTCACCATATGTTTCATAACCCCTTCCCCATCTGGGATCTCTAAAAATATTTATATTTGGCGACCAAAAGGTGAGTCCTGAATATTGTCCTTTTATACCTCTTGATTGTGAAATATTATACATCGCTCTTGCTTCGTCTGATATAGCATTTGCAACATTATGAATTAGATTCTGATCAAAAGTTGCTGCCATTGCTAATGGAACTGGGAATACAGTAGCTTTTCCAGCTCTTGCTACTCCGTGAAGACATTCATTCCACCAATTATATTCATCAATTTCATATTTATTCAAAGACTTTGAAGAATTTACCATTTGAGAAGCCTTCTCGGCTAATGTCATTTTTGAAATTAATCTATCTGCTCGATCTTCAAAGGAAAGATTTTTTATCTCATTATTCTGACAAAATGAAATGAACCCAATTAAATATAAAGATTTTAATATCTTAAAAAATATATTATTAAATAACAAAGTCTTTAATTTTTAATTTCTTCTTTAATTTTCTTTAATTGCTTTTGTTGTTCTTTAATTGCATTGATAAGTACTGGAATAAGTCCTTGATAGTTAACCGAGAGTGTTTCTTCGCTATTATTTGCAGTTTTCACTAA
>NYVM01000093.1 GCA_002684605.1 Candidatus Pelagibacterales bacterium
TGCCCATTAGTTTCATATCTGGATAATAGGTTGCTATGTAATGAATCATTAAATAGACTTGAAATGCACCAATTAGCCAATGATCTTTTCGAGGATTAATTATAAGAGTATTTTCTAGATAGGTTCGAGTCATTATTTTTAACATTTCAATATCATACTCAAAACCTTCAGGGAAAGGGCTAATAAACTCAGGCAATAAGTTTAAACCATAAACAGGATTTCGCTCATAGTCTATTTCGCTAATAATCATCTTATCATGGGGATACTCACCTAGATTTTTATCTAAAAAATGAGTAATTCTGTCAATTATTAATGCCTGTGATATTGGCGTTATGTTTTTATGACTATGATTTGTTGAAACTAAAAATTTATCAGTTTCTAGTGCTTGATAGTTAGAAACTTTTAAAAATTGTAATTTCACATTTATTCTGTGATTCCCTTCTAGTTGAGTTATCTTTGTTTTGTTATCAATACTTTCTGATATTACATTTAAATCGGAGATTAACTCATAATTTTCTGGAGTCTTGAACCTAATCTTAAAAGTACTAGGGGCGAGGTATAAATCATTTAAATCCTTATTGCTATATATTTGCCATTTTTTGTCGAATACCGCTGGTGACAAATACCAGTATCTGACTTTAATAGCTCCATTTTTAGCAATACCATAACGTGTAAACTTATCGTCGGGTAAAATAATTTTATATTCTAATTTTAGGATATATGATTCACCAGGCAATAATCTTTCATCTAGTTCTATTTTAATAATATCTAATTGATTGTGCCTACTCCAATTCAAAGATTCATCAATACTGTTATTAATTTTTAATATTTTAGTATGCCCTCTATTTTTATTATTCTCAAAATGGAAAGAAGCTTGATAATTTTCGGCAAATCTTTTTGCAAGCGGAGTGGTTTTACTTGAAAAACTATTAGCCCAATCATTTAAGTATATTTCAGTTAAAGTTAAATCAGAATTATTTTCATAAACTAATTCTTGTTCAATTACTATAGATTTTGATTCGGGTAGGAGAGATGCATTAATGCTTATTTGATGTTGCGCGTGAACCAGCGTAACAATAAAAAAAAACACAAATGATATGTATTCTTTTGAGTGCAATTATATTTTTAAAAATTTCTGAATCCCGTTTAATTCATCAGACATCAAAAAATACAGACCACTTTCTAAATCTGAAGTATCAATTTGGATAGTATTATTATTTGTAATTATTGTTTTTACTTTTTGTCCCAACATGTTGAATATATGAATGGATGCTTTATTTTGTGATGAGTTTTGTATTACCAATGTTAAATTGTCAGATACTAGTGTATTATAAATATTTAAATCTTCAACAAATGAAAAATCTTGATTGTTTAGAACAAATTCTTTTGTAGTTTCCAATTTCATTATTACAGGAAGATGATCACTCATACTATACAACTGATTTCTTAATGTCTGACTATATTCACCAGTACAGGTCTCGTCACTAATATTTAAGTTAAAACAATTCGCATTATTACCGAGTGCTTTGTAACTCTCTGGAACATACTTAATATTTTGATTAGTGATTATATTTTCAGAAATTGTAATAAAATCAAAGCGATCGTCAAGTCCTCCACTTGCACCACCATTTGGACCTGAACCTAATCGCGTACTTTGTGTATGAATATCTTGAAAATTTTCGTTATTGTGCCAGGTGCCAGGTGTGTTTATTGGATCTACCATGACAATAGCATTGCTTGTATCTAAAATTTCTTGATATGCAGGCTCTTCGGATGAGTATAAGTTAAAATCCCCTGCAAACAATACAAAAGAATTAGATTCTAAATTTTCTAGATCATCGGTAAACTCATTTACCATTTCCAAACGAAGATCTTCATTTGATGATCCTTGACTCGACTTTAAATGCGCAACATATATATAGATTAAAACTGGATCGGAGGCTTGATCTAAGGTATTTAATTTTAATACATATTTATTAATATCTCTTAAAGGTGTTAGTAATATTTCAGATGATTCTAATAAAAATTTTTCGTTTCTGTAATATAATAATTGTTGTAAACTATTACTTCCAGATTGATTGGCAACAAAATCGGCACGCGAGTAATTATTAGTATTGTAATTTAGAGAAATATTTAAAATTTCATCGGCGCCTCTTTCATTTTGTAGTTCACAGACTAGAAATAAATCAGGTTTGAACTCTGTGAAAATATTTCTTAATATTTCTGATCGACCACCAGGAGCGGCATCTGGAAAATTTAGTAAATTATAAAACATAACATTAACTGTTTCCTGTGCAAAAGAGCTGAAGCTGAAAATAGCTACAGCTACGTATATAATAAATTTCATAGGGTGGGGATAGTTTACTTTTTTTTAAAAATTAGGTTCTAAATTATATTTCTCGTAAAAATCATTTAGGATTTCAATAACTTCATCTTCTGTATCAACAATATTTAGTAAATGTAAATCTTCTTTACTAATATTGTTATGAGACTCAAGAAGTGTTTCTTTTATCCAATCAACTAAACCACTCCAAAATTTCTTTCCTACTAGAATAATTGGGAATTTTCCAATTTTGTGAGTTTGTATTAAAGTTATTGCTTCAAAAAGTTCATCTAAGGTTCCAAATCCTCCGGGCATTACAACGAAGCCTTGAGAGTATTTCACGAACATTACTTTTCTTACAAAAAAATAATCAAAGTCTATACTTTTATCACTATCTATGTAAGGATTGTCGTGTTGCTCAAAAGGTAATTCTATATTTAATCCAACCGAGGTTCCTCCAGCATTATAAGCTCCTTTGTTTGCTGCTTCCATAATCCCTGGACCACCGCCAGTAATGACTCCATATCCATTGTCAGATAAATTTTTAGCTATGTTTTCAGCTAATTGATAATATTTATCGTCCGGCTTAGTTCGCGCAGAACCAAAAATAGATACGCATGGACCAATTTTACTTAACTTTTCATATCCACTCACAAATTCTCCCATGATTTTGAAAATAGCCCAAGAGTCATTTGTTTTAACTTCATTCCAATTTTTTGGATTTCTTTCCTTTTTCATAGTTATGTAATGTTTTTAACGTGAATAAAAATCTATTAGGGATTGTGCTGCTAATTTAATTCTTTTTTGAGAAAACGGGCTGTATGACTTTTCTTAACTTTTACGATTTCTTCTGGTGTTCCTTTTGCTAATACTTGTCCGCCGCTTTTTCCTCCTTCTGGACCAATATCAATGATGTAATCTACTGTTTTTATTACATCTAAATTATGTTCAATTATAACTACCGTATTTCCTTTGTCAACGATTTTATTCAGTACATTAAGTAAAACTCTAATGTCTTCAAAATGTAGACCCGTGGTAGGTTCATCTAATATATAGAAAGTGTTTCCTGTATCTCTTTTAGATAATTCTGTCGCTAATTTGATTCGCTGTGCTTCGCCACCAGAAAGAGTGGTCGATTGTTGTCCTAAGGTAATATAACCAAGACCAACATCCTTTATAGTTTTTAATTTTCTATATATTTTTGGAATATTTTCAAACAAAGGACAAGCGTCTTCAATTGTCATATCTAACACATCGTAAATAGATTTTCCTTTATATTTTATCTCTAATGTTTCTCTATTAAATCGTTTTCCTTGACAAGTTTCACATTCTACATAAACATCAGGTAAAAAATTCATTTCTATCACTCGTAAACCTCCGCCTTTACATGTTTCGCAACGCCCACCAGTAACATTAAAACTAAATCTGCCTGGTTTATAACCTCGAATCATAGCTTCAGGTACTTTTGAAAATAAATTTCTTATTTCTGAGAATACACCGGTATAAGTTGCAGGATTAGATCGAGGAGTTCTTCCTATTGGAGACTGATTGATGTCGATCACTTTATCAATATTTTTTAATCCATCAACTTTTTTATATGGCTTAGGTCGTTTAACACCATTAAAAAAATATGCATTTAAAATAGGATAGAGAGTTTCATTAATTAATGTTGATTTTCCGCTTCCAGACACCCCAGTTATTCCAACCATTTTACCTAAGGGTATTTCTATGGATACATTTTTTAGATTGTGCCCTGTGGCTCCTGATAGCTTTAATTTCTTTCCATTTCCTTTTCTTCTTTTTGATGGAATAGCTATTTCTTTTCTGCCATTTAAATAATCAGAGGTTAATGTTTGATGATTTAATATTTCTTTTGGAGTTCCTCTAGAATCAATTATGCCTCCATGCTTTCCAGCTGCAGGGCCAATATCGATTACATAATCAGCAGCCTCAATCATTTCTTTATCATGTTCTACGACAATAACGGAGTTTCCAATGTTTTTTAGTTTTATTAATGAATCAATTAACTTTTCGTTATCCCGTTGATGAAGACCAATACTAGGTTCATCTAGTATATATAAAACTCCGACCAATTGAGATCCTATTTGAGTTGCTAACCGAATTCGTTGGGCTTCTCCACCAGAAAGCGACTTTGAACTTCTGTCTAAGGTTAAATAAGTAAGACCAACATCGATTAAAAATTGTAATCGAGTTTTTATTTCTTTAATGATTTCTTCCCCAATTTTAATTTGAGTTTTTGATAAATTAGACTTCAAAACATGGAACCAATCTGCTAAATCTAATATGTCCATTTGTGCAAGCTCCGATATGCTTTTGCCATTTACTTTAAAATAACGCGATTCTTTCCTGAGTCTTGAACCCTTACAATCGTTACAGTTGGTATGATCCATAAAATCTTTCGCCCATCTTTTTAAAGATTTAGATTCATTATCTTCAAAAGTATTTTTTATGAAGTTTGCGATTCCCTCAAAATCTATTTTGTAGCTTCTTGTGATTCCTAACGTTTTAGAGGCTACCTCAAATTTCTCGTTGGAGCCAAATAAAATTACATCAACAGCTTCTTTAGGGATTTTTTTAAAAGGATCTGACAATTTGAAGTTATAGCGTTGTGCAATTAGTTCTAACTGTTTGAAAATCCATGTTTGTTTTTGAGATCCTTGAGGAGCAAGTGCACCTTGCGCAATGGAAAGATTTTGATCAGGAACAATTTTATTAACATTCACTTCATATAATTTACCCAAACCTTTACAAGTTGTGCACATTCCTTTGGGGGAATTGAATGAGAAATTATTTGGTTCTGGATTTGGGTAAGAAATCCCACTGCTTTGGCACATTAAAGACCTGCTGAAGTAACGGGTTTTGTTGGTTTCATTGTCCAAAACCAACAGCACATCATCTCCGTGATACATCGCGGTCTTGATAGATTCAGTTAGTCTTTTATCGGAAGCTAATACTGATGAAATCTTTAAACGATCAATTACAATTTCGATATCATGATTTTTATAACGGTCTAGTTTCATTCCGCTCACAATATCTCTTATTTCTCCGTCTACGCGGACTTTTACAAAACCTTGTTTCGCAATTTGCTGAAATAATTCACGATAGTGTCCTTTTCTTGATCTAACAACTGGAGCTAAAATTGAAATCTTTTTATTTTCAAAATCATTTAAAATTAATTCCTGAATTTTATCGTCGCTATAACTTACCATTTTCTCTCCAGTGTTATAACTAAAAGCATCACTTGCTCTTGCGTACAGAAGTCTCAAGAAGTCGTATATTTCTGTAATAGTACCAACAGTAGATCTTGGACTTTTACTGGTTGTTTTTTGCTCGATGGCTATAACAGGAGAAAGACCTTCGATTTTATCTACATCGGGTCGCTCTAAGCCGCCTAAAAATTGTCGTGCATATGCTGAAAAAGTTTCGATATAACGTCGTTGACCTTCAGCATAGATCGTATCAAAAGCTAGGGAGGATTTACCACTACCAGAAAGACCTGTAATAACGACTAACTTTTCACGTGGGATTTTAATGTCAATGTTCTTTAAATTATGAACTCTTGCACCATAAACTTCAATAAAACCCTCGTTTTTTTTCATAGCCAACAAAGATAATTAAATGATCCTAAAGTTTATATGAAAGTAAAACCTTAATCTTTTTTTAACTAAGATGCGAATCGCATTATTTTCGTGATGGTTTGGGCGGTTTTTATTTATTTAGAAATAGCGATGAGACGATAAGCAATAAAAAAGTTATTCCTGAAGATATAGAACGAATTAAATTCAAATTATTCCACTTAACTTCTATACTAGTTCTTAGAGCTTTTATTTCTTCCAAAGTAATGGACTCTAAATTGATTTTATCTAAAATTTCGTTTAAAGGGATGTTGCCAAAAACAGTTACACCAAAAACGCCAATCCAATAAGTGACAAGAGCAATAAGTAATAACCAAAAAATACTATTAGGAAATAATTTAAAATGGAATATAGGAACCAATGCTACCGCTATTACAGCTCCAAGAAAGATCCCAATAAATGCTTTGTTTAAGATTACTCGATTCATCGACTGTAAGGATCGCAAATATTCGAGGTCACTTAATTTTCCAATTCCAGGTTTTACTGCATTGGACCAAGTAAAAAAAATACCCGCCATTAATCCTGTCAATAGTATAGCGGAGGCTAGAATAATTGTTTCAGTTTTCATAAGTAATGTTATATTTTTTTCAGCTTTTTAAAGTTTTTGATGTATGTGTTCTGAGGGTGATTTTTTATGGGGCTTGATACTAAATCGTCATAGAAAATAGTCGAGTATTGGGTTTATTTTCTATTAACTTTAAATCGAAGGCCA
>NYVM01000089.1 GCA_002684605.1 Candidatus Pelagibacterales bacterium
ATCGCTAAATCAATTATTAATGATTCTCAAACGTGTGTTTTTGTCACTTTAGATTCTAATCAAAATCCAGTATCTAGGTTAATGGATCCTCATATTTATAGCAATGATTTTGAAATTTATTTAGTTACTAACCCTAAATCTAGGAAGGTTTCTCATTTATTAAATAATGATCGTATTTCTTTAAATTTTATTTCTAAAGATGGAGACAGCTATGTTTCTATTAATGGTAACGCTGTGCTTATAAATGAATTAAGTCAAAAAAATAAGTATTGGAAAAGTAGCTGGACGCCTCACTACAAAGATTTGGATAATGATTGTATTCTTATAAAAATTAACATTAGATCATTAGAAATAGTTAGTTCTATAAATGATATTTCTAGCGACCCGGTTACTTGGGAACCTACAACAATAATTTTTTAGATTTAACTTTTTATTGTTATTTCTATTATTGTGTCTATCTCATTTAACTGGCTTTTATCTAAATTAATTGTAAGAACTGATTTTTTGAATTTATAATCTGCTTTTAAATTTGAGTTATAATATGTAACCTTTTTTATTTTTTCTTTTAAATTAGTTATTTCTAACTCTTTATCATTAAAATTTAATAAGTGTAGAAAAATTTTATTTGCTTTTCTTGTAGAAACTAATTCTTGAGTTGGATTTATTGGACCTTTTCTTGTTCCATAAATTGTTTCTCCATTTTTACTAACCCATTCCCCAATTTTTTCTAATGATCGGATATGTTCTTCCTGAATTTCACCGTTTGGCATGGGGCCAACATTTAAAAGAAGGTTACTTCCATATCCTGCTGCTTTTATTAAATATTGAATTAATTCCTTATTTGATTTATGTTTTCTGTCTTTTAAATTAAATCCCCACGAACCATTAATTGTTTCACAAACTTCCAATGGAAGAACTCCAATATCATCTTTAGAGGTTGCGAAATCTTTTGTTCCTTTTCCAGGAAGATCTTTTTCAAACATTTGAAAATCTTCTCCATCATTTGGAGCCAAATGATGGTTGCTTCCAATCAATGCTTTCGGTTGAAGTTGATGAATTAAATCATAAACTTCTTTTAATTTGAAGTCAACTTTAATTTTTCCAAATCTTTTTCCATCCCATTCATGTTGATCCCATTGGCCGTCGAACCAAATCCCTCCAATTTCACCATAATTAGTCAATAATTCCGTAAGCTGAGCTTTCATAAAATCTATATAATCTTCCCACTTACCTTCACTTCTTCCTTCAATTCCAGTACCAGTTCTTCCTCTTGGAAAATAATCATCTCTGTTCCAGTCAAGTTGTGAATAATAAAAGAAAAGTTTGATGTCATGTTTTCTACATGCTTTTGCTAACATCTTTAAAACATCTTTACCATAAGGTGTCTTTTTAACAATATTATAATCGGATACTTTTGAATCAAACATTGAGAAACCATCATGATGTCTACTAGTTATGGTAATATATTTCATGCCAGCGTTTTTGGCCATTAACACCCATTTTTCTGCATCATATTTTGTTGGGTTAAAAAATTTAGGTAATTTTTCATATTCTTTAATAGAAATATTTTGATTGTTCATTACCCATTCTCCATCTCCAAGTACACTATAAACCCCCCAATGAATAAAAAGTCCAAATTTTGCATCCTGGAACCATTTTCTGGCTTCTAAATTTTCTTTTGAGGGTTGATACTGTGCATTACTAAACATGCCAGTAAAAACTATAATAATTAGTAAATATTTTTTCATGGTAAAACAGTTAATTGTATATTTAATTTAATATGAAAATACTAAAATGGTTTTTGTTTGCGATCTTTTCAATACTTTCAATTATAAGTTTAGTTGTAGTTTATTTGATGTATAGCAATTTATCTTTTATAGATTATCCTTATGTAATATCAGCTATTGTTTCAGCCTTAGCTGCAGTAATGGCTTATAACTACAAACTAAAATAAATTTAGTAAATAATATTTTTTATTTCCCTCCAGGTTACTAATTTGATATTATTGTCTTTTAATGCCTGTTTGAAGTTTTTACTAGAAACTACTTCCATATCTAAGTTTCTCCATTTACTACCATAATTAGGATGCTCAACTGTAATTTGTTGCATTTCCTTGTCGTCGTAACCTAAATGAACTATGATTTCACTAAGCCCAGGTTTTAGATTCTCAATTATATTTATATAATAATCGCTCCAATCTTTAAATTCCAAGCTTGGAAGAGCCATGTGAAAATTTTCAACTATCACTACATTTTCAGGCTTAGGAAAATTTTTATCAAAGTGAACAGCAACATCGCTAGGCACAAAAACTGGAAGCTGGTTTTCTTCTCCTATTTCTAAATAAGTTTTAAAAATATTTTGATCAAAGAACAAGGCTCCTT
The DNA here is from genome assembly GCA_002684605.1 of Candidatus Pelagibacterales bacterium. Next base: position 2,382 of record NYVM01000089.1, read on the forward strand.
CGTGGCTATCAATATGAGTTGGTTTAATTCCAATCGATTTTGCCAAATCAATTTGAGCTTGTAATTCTTTTTTCAAATCTTTAGGATTAGCATTTAAGGTGAACTTTTTTTTATTTTCAAAAAGATTACCTTTTTTATCAATCATTGAAGAAATTAAATTTGAATTAGATACTCCGTCCCACTTATAGTCTCTCCATTCACTGGTTACCGTTAAATGAAGTCCTAAATCAATTTCTGGATTATTAAGGGCGAATTCACCAACATCACTAATAAATTCACATGGCATCATAACGCTTCCCGAATTAACTAATCCTTCTTTTAAAGCCTTGAAACTGGCCTGGTTTACTGACTTAGACAATCCAAGATCATCAGCATGTAAAATTAATAATTTGTCTGTCTTTAAGTAGCCTAATTTTTCGGCTAGATTTTCATATTGAGTATAATTAGTTTTACCTAATATAAATTTATAAGCAACTTTTGGATTATATATAGGTATCTCGTTAAATTCAAAATATATAAAAATTGTAAGAACAAATGCTATAAAAGCAAAGATGCTCCATTTTATAATTCTTAATATATATTTTAAAATTTTCAAAATATTTAATCTTTAGTTCCAGGTAAGTTTACAGGCTCTATTTGTTTCCAATTAAATTCTGCTTTTACTTGTTTTGGATATACTTCATCTAAATTATTAGCATTGTATAATCTTCCATCTTTCATAACCATACTTACAGAATTGGAGTTTCTTATATTTTCTAAAGGATTTTTATCTAAAATAACTAAATCAGCTAATTTGCCTTTTTCAATACTTCCTAAATCTTTTTCAAGACCTATTGCTTCAGCCCCTATTATTGTAGCAACTCTTAATGCATCATGTAAATCAAGTCCTCCAGCTTGCATACTCCAAAGTTCCCAATGATAGCCTAGTCCTTGTAATTGTCCATGTGAACCAACTCCAACTATTCCACCTTTTTCTACCAAATCTTTTATAAATTTTCCTTGTTCTTCAAAAACGTACTCGTCTTTATGAAACCATCCGTCATTTCTTCTTCTAGATTTTGCATCCAAATGTGCTTTAGGAGTAAAGTAGTTTAACTTTTTATCACCTTGCACATCTTCAGTTGCATAGAAATAATTTTCAGCCCACGGACCACCATAAGAGACCAATAAAGTTGGGGTATAAGCCATTTTTGATTTAGCCATTACTTCAATTAAATCATCGTATACAGGATAAATAGGAATATTATGTTCTTGACCAGGATATCCATCCAACATTTGGTTCATGTTCAGCTTGATATGTAATGCACCCTCTGTAGTTGGCATAAGTTTTTGCTCTTTAGCAGCCATTAATATCCATTGCCTATGTCTTCTGTTACCAGTTCTATACATTTTAATAGTCTTAGTGTTATAGTATTTAGAATATTGTTTTAAAACATCTTTTGTTTGTTCTAAACTTTTTAAATTATAACCCCAAAATCCTACACCAGGTCCAGTTGAATAAATTCTAGGTCCATGCATAAGACCTGCATCTACCATGTCACCATAGGATAATATATCTGTAGTTCCAGTTTGTGGATCTCTCACTGTAGTTACACCATACGCTAAATTAGCTGCAAACGACCATGTTTCTGCTCTATGAATGTTTCTAGAAACCCTAACATGGGCATGAGTATCAACAAATCCAGGAACTATTGTTTTTCCACTTAAATCAATAGTTTTAACATCATTCCAAACAGATTCTTCCAATTGAACATTATCAGCATCTCCAACCTCAACAATTCTATTGTTTTTAATTAATATTTCTCCATTTTCAATAATTTCTTTACCATTCATTGTTATAATTCTGGCATTTTTTAAAAGAACTAATCCTTCAACTTTATTTTTATTTATATAAGTTTTAATTTCAATTTCTGCGGCTTGATATGATTTTTCTTTTTCATCTGTTTTGGATTCTTTTTCATTACTGTTTTTTTTATCAAGTAATATCCTTTGTTCGTCAGCTTTGGCAATTGGAATATTATAATTGAAAAGAGATTTTCCTAAAGCAAAATAAACATTATCTCCGTTAGCTCCCCACGAAGCAAATTCACCGCCAAACTTTGTCAATTTTCTTGCAGGAAAACTTGAATTTTTTAAATTAGAAACATTAATTGATAAATCTTTTAAACCAGAATACGGAATTGTAACCACATAAACATCATTATTAATTACAGCCAAAGCTTCATCTTTTTTTGGAGATTTAATTATGTATGTTGCTGGTGAAGGCGGGGATTTTCTTCCTGGTGTTCCGTAAACTGATATTCCAGTAATTTTTAAAATCTTTTTTTCGTCTGTTCCATCCCATCTTATTGAGCTTAAGCCATTACTTCTACTAGATAAAAATATCCTTTCAGAGCTTTTTATAAAATGAGGGTTTGATCTACCTTTTGTTTTATCAATAAAATTATTTTTACCCCCTTTTGATTCAACCCACATTAATTTTGAGTCTACACCCAAAGAGCCATAGTTATCAAAATCATTTTCTGAGGCCTTTATAAAAACTATTCTATCACCAATATTATTCCAAACAGGAAATGAATAAACTCCATTTTCATTAGTTAGTTTTTGAGTTTTATTTTTATTATCAATCGACGCTTTATAGATAGCTCCTCCATCTTTTTCGTCCCATGTAACAAAAACAATTTCATCTCCTTTAGGGCTCCAAACCGGCATACCTTCTCCATAATTTAAAGAAGTTAATCTTTGTGGTTCTCCGTGAGGAAGATTTTTTACATATATTTTACTAAAAGAGGTGTATGCTAATTTTGAACCATCTGGAGATACTTTTGGGTTTCTAATTTGATTTGAGAGTATTTTGTCAGAATCTATAATTGGGTAATTAAATTTTAACTGAGGGCCCAAATCAATTTCTTCATTAACTCTAAAAGGTATATTAATTGCATTTCCTCCTTCAATTGAAAGTTTATTTATTTTCCCTCCATATGATGCAATTAAAAATTTACTGTCCGGGGTAAAACTCATTACAGGAATTGATCCTAAAGTATTTTGTGATTCAATATCATCTTTTTGAATTGGATAAGCTAACCATTTTTCTTTTCCTGAACTTAAGTCTCGAGCTATTAGTCCTGTTTTATCATTCCATCTTGACCCATAAACAAGCCAATTTCCATCGTTTGATAATGTTGGAGAAAAAGCAGAACCGTATCTACTAACTATGTTTTCTATTTCTCCAGTGTCTCTATCATACCTAGCTATTGACATTTGAGGAAATTTTGCATTGTATTGCCACGCTCCGGATTTTCTAGCAAACCATATATATCTATCGTTTCTCCCTACCGCTACATCACTTACTTTCAAATTTGCAGGTTTTTTTATCAATTCAACTCCTTTACCACCTGTCTTATGATTTAAATATAATTTAGAATTTCGCCCTCCTTTAGTACTTATGATATATTCTCCATCATTAGTCCATTCCGCAGTTTCCATAAAAAAATCATCTCCTTTAGTAACTTGAATAGAGTCTCCAGTTTCTAAATCAATAGTCCAAGCGTTAGGACCACCAGATCTGTCAGACACTATTAACAGACTCTTTCCATCAGGTGAAAACTTTGGATGGGCATCATATGCTAGACCTTTTGTAATTCTCTTGGCCTTGCCACCTTCAATAGGAAGTGTGTAAATGTCTCCTAATAAATCAAAAGCTAAAGTATTCCCATCCGGACTTACATCAAGTGACATCCAAGTTCCTTCATCTAGATTTAATTTAATTTTTCGTTCAGGTTTCAAAGGAAGTAGAGCCTTTTTCTTTTTAGATTTTATAGAATCTTTTTTTTCAGTTTTGACTTTATTATCAGGATTTTGACTAATTAATAAATGATTTGAAAAAAAAGTTAAGATTAGAACAAGAATGATTTGTTTTTTCATTTTAAAATTAATTTTAGAGTTATTCAAGTTATAAAAATTAATTTATAAAATTTATCGTTCACGTCTGGCATTAATATTGTATATATTTGTAATAAAATAAAAAAGGTTTAATGAAGATTTATTGCAGAAATTTAATTTTTTTATTTTCTTTTTTCTTAACTACGACAATCAAAAGTCAGGAAGGACTTCCTATATATACAGATTACCTTACCGAAAATTATTATTTGCTTCATCCGTCAATGGCAGGTGTTAATTTGGAAGGAATTAAATTAAGAATGACCTCAAGAAAACACTGGCTAGACCAAATTAACGCCCCTAATCTACAAACATTTTCAGCTGACGCCAGAATAAACGATAGAAGTGGAGTTGGAATGATAATTTTTAAGGATGAAAATGGTTATAATTCTCAAACTGGAGTTTCTTTAACATATGCTCATCACATTAATTTTAATGATAATAGAGCAAGAATGAATAAACCAAATTTATTTAATTATGGCTCAATAAATCAGTTGTCTTTTGGTCTAAGTATTGGTGGAGTTCAAAATTCTTTAGATCAAACCTTATTTGACCAATATGATATTTTTGGGCAACAAGATCCTTTAATAAGTAATATAAACCAAAGTTCGGGCTATTTTAATATGGACGTTGGGGTTTCGTATGTAAACTTCAATTATTTTGCTCATTTAACCCTCAAAAATGTATTATTTTCGCCTTCCAATATTTACGGAGATCAAGTGTATGATTTTTCCAAAAATTATACCAGTTTTGTTAAATATGTTGCCTCTTTTGGTTATTTGTTTTTTACAGAATCTCCTTTTTCATTCGAACCTTCATTTCTTTTTCATGGCTCAAAATTAACTAGTGAAAAAGCATTAGACTTAAATTTCAAATCTTATTATAATCTCAATGATGGTTATATGTGGTTAGGACTTTCTTACAGAAAAAGTTTTGATGGAGCCAATTATTTAGATGGAGAAAAATTAAAAAAACAAACATATCAATTAATCACACCTATTTTCGGTATTAATTATAAGGATTTCGTTTTTTCATATAATTATTCATATCAGCAAGGAAATATAATATTGGGAACCGGAGGTTTTCATCAAGTTACCCTTGGTTATAATATTAATTTATTCAATTAATTTCCTCTTACAAGGCTAAAGTGTCCTTTAAATTCTCTTCCATCTTCAAGGAATGTTCTAAACCAATAATCAGTTGCAGG
>NYVM01000094.1 GCA_002684605.1 Candidatus Pelagibacterales bacterium
CAAATTCATGAAATGAGAGATTACTTTGATGCATCAGGAGCAATGGCAGCTGCAATGAAGTAGACTGCTTTAGAATAAACTAAGCATTTAAACTTTTAATCAAATTTGATAAATATTGCTGATATATTGTGATCAGAGACTACTTCTATAGTCAAAGGATTTTCATTTGAATTGATACCCATCCATTCTGAAAAAACATATCCTTGCTCTGGAGTGGCTGTTATTTTTATTTGAGTTCCAGCTTTGTAATAACCCCCACTCGTATTAACTACACCTCCATCTGAGGAGGTAACAGATACACTATAATATTCTAATTCAGGAGATAAGCTGTTTTCGATGATTTCGGATGAACAGCCAATCATTGTAAACGTTAATAAAGGAATTAAAAGCTTTTTGATTTTATAAATATATGTTTCAAATATAAAAAAAGTCCTTGAACTCACAGAGCAGAATAACTGATGCCTAAATTTTCAAAGAAATATTAATTAATTTTATTTAATGAAAAATATTTTAGAAATAATTGGAAATACTCCGATAATTAAACTTCAAAAAATAGTTCCAAGAGGTTGTGGTGAAATTTATTTGAAATTAGAGGCATATAACCCAACTGGTTCAAAAAAAGATAGAATGGCGCTAGCCATGATAGAAGGAGCAGAAAAGAGGGGTGATTTAAAAAAAGGGATGACAGTTGTTGAATATTCTGGAGGTAGCACAGGAGCTGGATTAGCATTCGTCTGTTCTTTAAAAGGATATCGATTTAGATTAATTACTGCAGATGTATTTGGAAAAGAGAAGATTAGTTTAATGAAATCACTTGGAGCTGATTTAGAGGTCATAAAGAGTAGAGATGGAAAGATTACCAAAGAATTAATAAATAAAATGATCAATAGAGCTAAAGAAATTTCAAAAGAACCAAATACTTTTTTCACCAATCAACTTGACAATGAAGACGTAATAAAAGGATTTGTTCCTTTAGGAGAAGAAATTCTTGATCAGATTAATGGAAGTATAGATGCTGTTTGTGATACAGTTGGGACTGCAGGGACGCTTATGGGAATCGCAAAGGCATTTAAAAACGCAAATTCTAATTCTAAAATTATTGCTGTAGAACCATCTAGTTCGCCAATATTATCAGAAGGTATTAAAGGCTCCCATAATGTTGAAGGAGTTGGGCTTGGATTTATACCTAAAATATATGACTCAAATCTTGTTGATGATGTTATAACCATAGAAGAATCAATTGCTAGACAAACATCTAGAGACCTTGCCCTAAAAGAAGGTGTTTTTTGTGGTACCTCAAGTGGAATGAATGTTGCTGCAGCTATACAAATATCCCAAAAACTAGGCCCGAAATCTCGAGTAGTTGCTATTTCATGTGATACAGGACTTAAGTACCTCTCTGAAGGCCTTTTCGATAAGAAAAATTAATAATGTACCCTCCCCAAGAATCGAACTTGGATCTAAAGTTTAGGAAACTCTTGTTCTATCCGTTGAACTAGGAGGGCAAGTTTAGTCTAAAAAATTAAAGGGTTTTAAGGTGAATAATGATCGTCAGGGGACTATGTTTTATATGAGCTTATACAAAATAATCTACTGCCAGTTTTAGTAGGTGGTGTGCCCTTCATATAAAGTATGACTCCTGTTTTTGGTGATACTATTTTTTTTATTGTTTTACCAAACTCATCCGTTATATATCCAATTATTTCATCTTTAACAACTTTGCTTCCAGCCTTAAATTTACTATAAAAAATACCTTTTGCCGGAGAGTCAATATAAATCTGTCTATCTAATCTTTGAAATTTCATCTGTCCCAATACTTCTTTGGAATTGTACATCTCAAGTTTATTGAAAATTCTATAAAAACCTCTTTTAATTCTTTTAACTGCTTCAGGTTGTAAGTATCCAAGTTTACCACTTTCAAAGCTAAATGCAATTTTTCCAGCTTGACATGCCTGTTTAAATGCATATTGTGCTGGTTCATCTTCTTTAATTGTATAGGAATATGACACAACATTTTCAAATCCGCTATATTCACAAAGCTCTCTTGTAATCTTGGTTTGCTTCGAAAATTTTTTATTATCATAATAGCATACAAAAGGAAGAAGATCTTCAGAAGCATCACCACTATGAACATCAAGAAACACGTCACTTATTGGGATAATTTCTGAACTTATAAAATTGACAATTTTCTCAGAAACAGTTCCGTCTTTTTTACCTGGAAAAATTCTATTTATATTTTTATTATCCAAAGGGTTTATATAAGGTGTCTTAGTGTAAAAAGATCCAATATTTGTAATAGGTAATATAATTATTGTTCCTACTAGTTCATTAGGATTTAATTCTTTTATCAACTCTTGAGTAGCAATTATTGGGGCATATTCTGCTCCATGAACTCCTGCTAGAATTGTGAATACCTTCCCTTTATTTTTACCTTTTATAATTAATAATGGCAGGGAGGTGTTATTCCCAAGTGTATCGGAAAATTCTAACTTTAATTTATGAGTTGTTAGTCTTTTTGGGTCTTTAAATAAACTATCAAATTTACTTTGTGCAAATGACAAATGACTGATGATTAAAAGACAGATTAGCTTGTATATATTAAATTTAATTTTAATGTGCATAGGTTTAAAAATTCATGACTTTTATTTAAAGATATAGGAAGAAATCTTTTTTTAAAATACTTATATATCTTCTTTGTATATTGTTTTTAAATTAACCATAAATAAACTAAAAATGAAAGAATTTGAAATTATTCAATTAGCAAATCTGAATTTTATAAATAATGCCATTTATCTTCTTTGTGTCATTATTATGACAATATTAGCATTTTATCTTATAAGAAGGTCTAGAGAGTTAAATATGCCAACCTATGCTAAAGCAGTTTTAACCTTATTCTGTACATGTATAATTTTCTTTGGGCTTCAAGTGTCATCCTTTTTGGTTCAGGCTCAAAAAGGCATGTCGTACCAGCTTTCAGAATTAAAGCAATCTGGAGTTGAAATTTCATCAAGTGCAGACGCGATTATTAATCAATTTGGTCATACTGTCGAAATGGGAACAGTCCCTTTAGCGCCTGATTTTCCGTCAATTGTGATATGGGCAACAATTGCTTTTATGTTTATAGGAGGTATCTGGTTTAAATATCCTGACCAAAAATAAACATCAGTAAGTGTTGGATGGATTTTTAAAATCTACCCCCAACGATCTCTAAATGATTATTTCCCTCGACCTGTTTTTCGAACTGCCGTAGTTCTTTTAACAGCTCTAGGGGTTATCGTTTTTTTATTTTTTTGTCCTTGAGGATCTTTAACTTTACTATTACCAAAAAATTTGCTGCTCATGATATGGTTTTTTTCAAAGATAGCATTTATGTTAAAAAAAAACCCCTCTATTTATAAAGGGGCTTTGTAAATCAAAAAAATAGAAAAACTTATTCTATTTTAACATTTATTGCGCTTGGGCCTTTTTCAGTTGACTCAACGTCAAAACTCACTTTGTCTCCTTCAGTGATATTGTCAATTAAATTATTGCTATGTACAAAGACATCTTTATCACCTGATTCTGGCGTTATAAATCCGAACCCTTTAGCGTTATTAAAAAATTTTACTGTTCCTACACTCATTATTTTTTTATTTTATATGAACAGCTAAAGTAAAGATTTTACTTTTAAATTGGCGCTTTAAATAAATAAAACCCCTTTAAAATCAAAAAGGGGTTAAATCATTACGACTAAACAATCAAATAAAACTCATACTCTCAAACAAATCCTTCGATTTAAATGTAGTTATTGTATCTGATCTTTTTAAAAGTGACTCGCTAATCATTTTTTTTGCTAAATATTCTACAGGTAAAGGTTTTTGTGAGTTTAGAATTCCAATTTTATTCAAACCTTTAAAAACTTTTATACCTACTTTTTCTCCTTCTCTCATTAATTCCGCGGGTCTTATCAACATTGGGGGTTGAAAAATTTGGATTTTGTTGAACTTGAGTTTTTTTACTGATTCTTCGAGTGCTCCTTTAGTTTTAGGATAGAAAAAAAAAGATTTTTCATTTGCGCCTGTTGATGAAACTAGTGAATAATTGGTAACTCCATTTTCTGAAGCCATTTTAGCAAATTCATACTGATATGTATAATCTACTAAATATTGTTGTTTTTTACTCCCTGATTCTTTTAGAGTAGTCCCTAGTGCTGAAAAGAAAATATCTCCTTTTACTAAATTTTTATACTCTCTTAATTTTGAGAAATCAATTTTATTTTTAACAAGTTTTTTATGCTCAACAGTAAATGTTTTTCTTGTAAAAACAGAAACTTTATAAAAATTAGAATTACTGAGCAGTTGCATCACTAGTTCTTGTCCCGTGGCACCCGTTGCGCCCAAAACTAATGCACATAATTTTTTTTCCATAAAATTAATTTACAATAATCTTAAAAAATAATTCTTGCTTTTATGCTTAATTTTAATTGAATAGTTTTTTTGTAGTTTAGATATGTTTGCAAATTATAACTCAGGGGGAAAAGTATACTTTTAAAAAAGCTTGAAAAATATTTAATTAAATGAAAAAAATATTTGTCATAATATTAATTCTTTGTGGATTATTTATAAGTGCTCAAGAAAAAGTTAAAATAAAAGGACTTACGAAGAAAGAAATTAAAGCTATAAAAAAAGAACAAAAAGATCAAGATCGTATTGCTAAGTATGCCGGTATGGGTCTTAATCAATGGGGTATTAATGAAAATGCTCAAACTTGGTATTTAGCTCTCAAGTTTCATTTGCCTAGTTCTAGAAATGGTAATGGTCTTCCAATCCTTAGACAATATCAAACTTTAACTGAAGAGTCATCAAGAATATATCCTTTGTGGATAATAAATGGCCGTCAGTTTGATTCTCCTCCCCAGGATGTTCAGGTACTTGCACCTCAAATTAGAAAGGTTAGAGTGCTGGTAAGTGCCGCTGATACTAATCGTTGGGGTAAACAGGCTAGAGCAGGTGTAATCGTTTTAGAAACAAAGCAGTAAAAAAAAATTTAATTAGCCGTTTAAGCTCAGTGTTTTAATGACTGTTTTTTATAATCATGTCTGCCGCTTTTTCTGCAATCATAAAAACAGGAGCATTCGTGTTGCCAGAAACAATCTTTGGCATGATAGAAGCATCAACAACTCGAAGGCTTTTAATCCCGTGAACTTTTAAATTTGGATCAACAACTGCCATTAAATCGTTCCCCATTTTACACGTTCCCACAGGATGATAAACAGTTTCTAAAGTTTTTTTTATATGTTCAATAAGTAAGTTGTCAGAGCTTCGGTTGTGGGGGAGGCCATCAACTTTTATATGATTTTTCATTGCTTTTTCTTCCATAATTTTAAAAACCAACTTACCTCCTTTAACTAGTTGATCTAGATCTTCTTTTTCTTTTAAGAAATTTGGTTGAATTATTGGAGGATCCATTGGGTTTGAAGAGGAAAGACTAACAATCCCCCTACTTTTAGGGTGTAATAGTGTTGGTAATATAGTAAAACCATCTATTCTTGGATAGTCATAAAGATCATATGCATCATAACCATATTCATTTCCTATGGCTATTGGAGAAAAATGTAGTTGAAAATTTACTTTCCCACCTTTTTGGTCGAGATCAAAAAAGGCCATTCCTTCTAGTGGACTATTACAAAAAACTCCTTTTTTATTGACAAAATAATTCCAAGCAGCTCTAATTTGATTAAAAGGAGAGATATAATGATTAATTCCTTCTTGAGTTTTTGATTGAGCACATATTGGATAAAATAAGTGGTCCTGTAAATTTTTGCCAACTCCTTTTAATTCATGTAGGCAATGAATCCCATGATTTTTTAGTTCTGATAATTCTCCGATTCCGGAAAGCATTAATAACTGGGGCGACTTAAAGGTTCCTGCTGAAAGAATAATTTCTTTTTGCCCAAATACTTGAATTGTTTTCCCACCTTTTTTGTATTGAACTCCTACCGCATTTTTCCCCTCTAAGATAATCTTATCAACTCTAGCATTAGTAATAGCTGTCAAATTATGTCGCTTTAAAGCTGGTTTTAAAAAAGCAGTTGCACCGCTTACACGTTTTCCTTTATTAATAGTGCTTTGAACTAAGCTAACTCCTTCTTGAATTTTACCGTTATAATCTAAATTTTTCGGAATACCAATTGCTGCACAAGCTTCAATAAATCCATCTACAAATGGTGTTTGAAACCTAGTTGGAAGAGTAACCCCTAACTCTCCAGAGCTAGAGTGATAACCAGAATCCATTAAACCAATTTGTTCATGATTTTCAGAACGTTTGAAATAAGGAAGTAATTCATTAAAACTCCAGCCAAAGTTTCCTTGTTCTGCCCAACCATCATAGTCAGCAGGGTTGCCTCTTACATAGGCCATCGCATTTGTTGAGCTACTCCCACCAAGAGTTTTACCTCTTGGTAAATATATTTTTCGATTCAAAACATTGGGTTGTTCCTCTGTCCAAAATCCCCAATCGTACTTGCTTTTGTGAACCTTTAAATAAGCGCCAGGAATATGAATATTCATATTAGTATCTGGCCCTCCTGCCTCTAACAATAAAACAGATTTTTTTGGATCTTTTGATAACCGATTAGCTAAGACGCAACCCGCAGAACCTGCTCCAATGATAATATAATCGTATGATTGCCTCATATGTTAAATCTAACAAAAATTATAATAAATACTTTATAAATAA
>NYVM01000095.1 GCA_002684605.1 Candidatus Pelagibacterales bacterium
TAGATGTAATGCTATTTGTCCAGGAGGAGTGTTAAACGGACAGGATGATGAATTCCTAAAAAAAGTGTCGGAATTAATTCCTTTAGGAAGGATGGCAAATAAGGAGGAGCTACATGGGATTATTATATATCTTCTAAGTGATGTTTCAACCTATATGACTGGTTCAATAATCTCCATAGATGGTGGAAGAACCGTTTGGTAATAATAATCAAAAATAATTTCTTAAAACTATGAAAGTACTTATAATAGGTTCTGGTCCTATGTCATTAGAATATATAAAGGTTTTAGATTATTATAATTTTGAAGTTGTTGTTGTATCTAAGTCCAAGAGAAATTTCAATATAATTAAGGAAAAATATAATAATGTTGAGTGTGTTTGCTTAAAAAATCTAAAAGAATTTAAAAACACTAATGACTTTGAATTTGTAATCAATTGCGTTTCGATAGAGTCTTTATATCAAGTATCTAAAGATTTAATCTCTTTAGGATTAAGAAAAATACTAATAGAAAAGCCTGGCTGTCTTAGTATCAATGAACTTGAGGACTTAATAGAATTATCAAAAAAAACTAAAACTGTATTAAAAATAGCATTAAATAGAAGGCATTTTAATTCAACTATATATATAAAGGATCAATTAAAAAGACTTGAAGTAACTTCGGCTCATTTGGACTTTACAGAATGGATCAAAGGGATTGATAAGAGAAAGTATAGCTTAATGTCTTTAAATAAGTGGCTTTTTAGCAACTCTATTCATGTAATAGATTTATTTTTTTATTTATTTGGACTCCCAAAAGAAATAAATAATTTTTCATCTGAATCAAATAAAATTCCTTGGCATCCATCAGCTAGTATATTTATAGGTAATGGAGAATTTAAGTCAAAAGCTAAATTTAGTTATAAAGCGGACTGGAATGGTCCTGGAAGATGGGCTATTGAGTTTACAGATGTGAAACATAAATATATTATGAGTCCGCTTGAAGAGGTAAGAAGAATGGGTTTGGATAATTTTGAAATATCAAAAATTGATATCCCTGATAATGATGACTTAAAATTTAAACCTGGATTAAAAAAAATGATTGATAATTTTTATCAAAATAATTTCAAAAATTTTATTAGTCTAGATGACTATAAAAAATTACTCATTGTAATTAATGGCATAGGAGGGTACAAAAGTTAATATGAGGTTTACGCAATTAGATGGATTAAGAGGTATCAGTAGTTTAATGATAATATTTTATCATTTTGAAAAAATATATACTCCTGAAATGTTTTATAATTTTTTCTTTATTAGACAAGGTCAAATTTTTGTAGACGTTTTTTTTATAATGTCTGGATTTGTAATTTATTATCATTACAACACAATCAATAGTAATTATGATTTTCTAAAATTTATTAAAAAAAGATTTTTTAGACTATATCCTCTCCTGTTTACAACATCGGTTTTTTTTCTTATATTTTATTTTTTCAGAGACTATTTATTTAATAATGGGTATTCTCATTTATTTAACTTCAATACAAGTCAACTTAGTAATGATTTATGGGATTTTTTAGAATCAATATTATTAACTAATTCAAACCTTCTTCTAGGAAATAGTATAGGTGTCAATTCACCTTCATGGTCAATTTCAGCTGAAATTATTTGTTATTTTATTTTTGGTATTTTAACTATTTATAATAAAAGGCCAACTGTAAAAGTTGGATTAATAATTATTTCAAGTTTTTTTTTAATTTCATTCTCAGACACATATTTCGCTACCAGAGACTTTGGTTTTTTGAGAGGAATTATAGGGTTTAATTATGGAGCAATTTTATGTTGGATATATAATAATTATAACAGTAAAATAATTAACTCAAAAATTAGTCAGAGCTACTTATTTCTAATCTTAACAACAATAGGTTTTATGATTTGGATGAATTTGTTAAACCTAAAGTTAATTAATACAGAATTAATGATATTACTTACGCCTATCATAATAAGTGTTTTAGTTTTCTCAATTATAATTTTTCAGAAAAAATTGTTTTTAAATAATCCAATATTTCAGTTTTTTGGTAATATTTCATACTCTATTTATTTAAATCATCTTTTTATTGTAATCTATTTTCCAAAATTTGCAGAATTATTAAATATAAATCTACAAAACACGATTAATCAATTAATTCTGATGTTATTAATTATAATCTTAACAGTTTTGATAAGTTACTTTACATACAACTGGATAGAGAAATATTTTTATCCTTCAATTAATAAAACTCAATCAAAAGATTGAAAAAGTTAATACAATACTTTAAAGTTAAGCTTAACTAAACTTTATGAACTATAATATATTACTAGTAGGGTATGGGAATATTGGTAAAAGATACCTAGAGGGTATACTAAAGTCTCAACTTAATATAACAGTTTTAATTATTGACAATAATATAGATGAAGAGTTTGAGGATAAATTCAAAGATTTAAAAAATAAAAACCTTCATTTTAGTAATAGCTATAAAAAGTTTAAAAAACTAGATATTAATTTACTTATTAATACTACTTATGCAACAGGCAGATTAGATTTAATAAAAAGTTACTGTAATTACTTTAATGTAAAAAACTTGATTTTAGAAAAAGTTGTAGAGAATAATCTAGAAAACATAAAAGAATTTAAAAAATTAAAGTTAGACAACTGTTGGGTAAATACTTTTTTAAGAACTCTAGATGTTTTTAAAGAAATTAAAAACAAGTCAAACGGAAAAATTAAAATGAAAGTAAGTGGTGGAAATTGGGGCTTATTATGCAATACTATTCACTACATAGATCTGCTAGCATTCATTTCAGAAAGCTCTCCAGAAAAAATTTTAAAACAAGACTTTCACGGTAAATTTATTCGAGCGAAAAGAAAGGGATTTTTAGAAATTTATGGATCATTTCAAATCCTCTACAAAGATGAATCGATTCTTGATCTTGAATGTATTGATAGTGATCAAGAATTAAAGATTGAGTATGAACGTGGTTCATATAAATATAATTATAATTTGATTAGTGGTGTTTTTGAAAATAATAATCAGTCCAGAATAATAAAAGTCCCATACCAATCTGATATGACAACAGATTTAATTAATAATATTTTAATCCACCAAAAATGTGAGTTAACTAATTTAGAGGACTCCTTAAAGTTTCATGAATTTTTTCTAAAGTTCATTATTGATTTTAAAAATCATATAGACAATTTGAAATCAACTAGTATTAACATAACATAAAATATTGATTTAGAAATATTTTTAAAAATGAAAAAAAGAATTTTTTTCCTAGTCCTAACTAAACATGAATTCTATGAGGTTATTCAAATAATAAAGAATTTAAATCTAGAAAAATATATATTAACAATATTAATTGAAGACAATTCTAGAAATAAAGACCTAGATTTAAATGCTATTCCAAAAAATATTAATATAATTTTAGTTGAGTCAATTAATTACTCAAAAAATATATTTAAATCAATACTACAGAAGAAAAAAATAATTGATTTATTTAAAAAGTTAAAGCTAAACAATAAAGATCTATTTATATATTTTTATAATTCATCTCTTCTATTCTTTTTATTACAAAATATTTTTAAAAACAAAGATTGCAAAAATTTGATGCTACTAACATCAGGGTTTTGTATTCCTAGAAAAGAGGCGAAAATTGATGTATTAAAAACAATACAAATAAATCTGTTAGGTTTCCCCATAATTTATAAATCATTACAATATTCAAAATTTCAAAATACTGTATTTAAAAATATTAAGTCAAAAGATAATGTTGATTACATTGTAACACTAAATAATCATTGTGAAATAGTATCTAAAATTAATAGTTGGGATATTCAAAGTTATTTTCCAAAAAAAGATTTTGAAAACAAGACACAAGATAAACACTTAATTATTTTAAGTAGCTTTTGGATAGATAAGTATTCTAAATATAATTTCACAATAAAAAAATTAATTGATTTGTTAGGAAGAAAGAATATATTAGTTAAAGACCACTCAATGTCTGATTATTCAAATAAAGAAATCATGCAGCTATATGATATAACCTCTAAAAGTATTCTTAATAAAGAAATAAGTCTTGAAAATTACATTGAAAAAAACTTAGATTCAATCTCAAGTGTATATGGGCCAACTTCCGCATCTTTAAAATATTCCTCTTTTATGGGAATACCTACTTATTGTTTTTCATCAATTTTTATGGATAAAGAAAACATAAAGTATACAGAGGAATATTTTAAATTTAATAATGTTACTATATTAAAAAATTTAAATAATAACACGTATGAAGATAGAGTTTTTGAGGCAAAAAAATTACCTGAAATTAAACAAGTGATAAACTACATTTTAAATTAAATATTATGAAAATAAAATTACTGGATTGTACTTTAAGAGATGGGGGATATTATAATAATTGGGATTTTTCTGAAACCTTTATTGATAATTATTTAAAGAACATATCTAAGCTACCTTTTGATTATATAGAAATTGGATATGTTTCAAATAATCAAAATGATTATTATGGACAAGCTAGATATGTTGATAATGAATTACTCTTAAAATGTGAAAAGCATGGAGTAAAAACTGCAGTAATGGTTGATATAAAAGAGATTAATAAAGATCTTTTAAATAAGATTAGAACAATCAGGGATAATGTAAATCTTTTTCGGTTTGCAATTAATTATAAAAATTTTGATGATTCTATTAATTTAATTAAGAAACTAGATCTACCAAAAGAAAAGGTTGCTCTTAATATAATGTATTTATCAAACTGGATGAATGATAAGAGTTTTTTAAAAAAAATTACTCAAATAAAAAATATTGAGTACATATATCTTGTTGATTCATATGGTTCAGTTTTTCCTGATGAAGTATCTAAAGTTTTTAAATTTATTAGAGATAATAATAAAGAAGTTAAATTAGGCTTTCACCCCCATAATAATATTGAATTAGCATTTGCAAATACTCTTCAATCAATTAATAATGGTGCATCAATAATAGACTCAACTTTCTATGGAATGGGAAGAGGTGCGGGAAATTTAAAGTCTGAATTAATATTAACTTACCTTAATCAAAAGCATGATTTAGAGATAGATTTTGAAAGTCTTGAAAACTTAAATAAAACTTTTATTAAGCTTCATGATAAGTATAAGTGGGGTGTTGACTATCCATATATACTGTCTGGCTTTTTAAATTTTCCACAGAAAGAAATAATGTACCTTCAGAATCAAAGATATTTATCTTTAAAATCTCTTGTTAATACTGTTAAAGGTGGAGTTAGAGAAATCGAGTTTGTAGAGGAATTGAAACCAATTAAGATAACTAAAAATGGCAATTATTTGTTAATTGGAGGTGGTGAATCAATTCGAATACATCAAGATAAGATTATAAAATGGTTAAAGAAAAATGATAACATTTCCTTAGTGTTTGTTTCATCAAAATTTTCTAACCTTTTTGATAAAATAAAAAATAATAAAATATTCTGTTTGCATGGAAAGGAAGCTGAAAGAGTTGTTAGTAATGACAAAGATTTATTTTTAGTGTCTCCTAATAGTAATTCATATGAGACAGAACTAGTTAATAAGGAGAATACTTTTACATATAATATAAAAAAACAATATTATAATAATTCAATGTTAGAAGCCTCATTAATAGTTCTAAACGAAGCTAATATTTCAAAGGTGTTTTGTATAGGGTTTGATGGTTATTCCAAAAAAGATCAACTTATTAATAAGGAAGATTTATACATTGAAAATCAGAATATACTTAGTATATATAAAAAGAAAATTGAGATTATATCTCTTACTCCTTCTTTGTATAGTGATTTAATCAAATCATCCATTTATGCACAATAAAGATTTTGAAGTAGTTATCCCTGCTCGGTATAATTCGACTAGGTTGCCTGGTAAACCCTTAATCGAAGTTTTTGGAAAAACAATCTTAGAAAGGACCGTGCTTCAGTGTAATCAAGTATTTGAGATGAATAAAATCATTGTTCTTACAGACTCCAATAAAATTTTAAACTTCTGTAAAACCAAAAATATTCGATGTAAAATAATTGATCAAAATTGTAATACTGGTACAGATAGAATTTCTCTATACGCAAAAGATAAAAATCTTGATTTTATTATTAATGTTCAAGGAGATGAGCCAATAATTGATCCAGGTGATATAGAGATAATCTATAAAAATGCAGTAAAAAACAACAAGTTGATTTATAATGGATACAAAAAAATTGATGATGAAAAAGATTTTTTCAATCCTTCTATTCCAAAAGTAGTGTTTGATAATCATAACTCTTTACTTTACATGTCAAGAGCAGGCATTCCTTCTAATAAAAAATTAAAATTTTTTAAAGGTTATAAACAGGTTTGTATTTATAGTTATCCTGCCAAATCATTAGATCTTTTTTTAAAAAATCCAACAAAAAGTGAATTAGAAAAAGAGGAGGATATTGAAATATTAAGATTTCTGGAGTATGGTGATAAGATAAAAATGGTAGAACTTCATGGTGACTCATTCTCCATTGATACTAAAGATGATCTTGAAAAACTTTATAAATTTCTAGAAGATTGAACTTTTTAAAAAAAATTTTAAAAAATAAAAGAATATCAATTGCTTATTCAAAAATCTACTATATAATAGATAGAATTAAAATTGAACTTTTTCTATTTTTAAAAAAATTAAAAGGATTCTCCATATTAACTAAATCAAATTGCAAAGAGACTATCAATACAAAAAAAAGAGTATGTCACATAATAGGTTCAGGTGAGAGTCTAAATAAAACTAAATCATTAATAAAGGAAAATGATTTTGTAATAGGTTTTAATTTTTCTGCTTTAGCAGAAATAAATTTTGATTTATACATGATTGAGTTTTATGGAGAAAAATGTAAAAATATTAGTGATAAGCAACTAAAAGTAGTGGAGGAATTTCTAGATCCATCTACAACCATTTTACTAAAGCATTCACTTCACAAGAGGAATGATTTTAATTACATAAGAAAAAATTATATAAATAAAGAATTGTTGATTCTTAAAGATGTTTTAATAAGATGTCTATCAATTGATTCCCATAAGTATATATGCAAAAAATTCTTATTAAAAACAGAAACTTTTAATCAGTTTTCATCTAGTGTAATTGTTGCATTAGATATTGCATTTAAATTGGAGTTTGATAAAATTATTCTTCATGGAGTTGATTTAGAAGGGCCATATTTTTTTCAAAAAAACAACTATCTGAAAGAGTTTTATCCATTTGACTCAATCAATTATAAAAAAATAGAAAATAAAAGATCTCACCAAGTTAATGAAGGTGAATTTTCTCTTGAGAGGACTTTAAATTACTTGAGTTTATCAAATGATTTCAAAAGAATATTTACAGGATCTAAGAATAAAAAGCTGTCCAATTTATTTGATTCATATGAATAATAATTACGATAATTATTTTTGGGATTTTGATGGGGTATTAATTGAATCTGATGATATAAGAACTGCAGGGTTTGAACATGTTTTTAGAGCATACAATACAAGTGTAATTTCAAAGATTATCAACTTTCATAAAAAAAATGGAGGTTTATCTAGATATTTTAAAATAAACCACTTTTATGAAGTTATAATAAAAAAAAAATTAACTAAGGATTTATTAGAATTACATTTAACTGACTATACAAATTTTGTTTATGAGAGATTAATTAATCCTAAACTTTTAATTAGTGAGAATTTAACATTTATAAAAAAAAATCAATCAAAAAATCATTTTATAGTATCAGCTTCAGATGAAAAAGAGCTTAAGTCAATTTGTAATAATCTAAAAATAGATTATCTATTTTCTGAAATTAAAGGCTCACCACAAATAAAAGAGAATAATATTTTAAGCATCATTTCAAAAAATAAATTAAATAAAGCTAAATGTGTCCTAATTGGTGATTCAATAAATGATTTAAATGCAGCTACAATTGCAAATATTGATTTTATTGGATTTAATAATCCAGAGTTAGAATCTATGTCAAGTAGAAAAAGTGTAAATTAAATATTGTCTTATGAATATTGCTGTTTTATTAACTACTTTTCAAAAAAAAGATGAAACACTCAAATGCCTTGGATGTTTAGATAATAACAACTATAGAGTAAAAGTTTTTATAACAGATTCTAATTCTAAAAACAATATAGAAGAAAGTATAATTGAAAATCCTAATATTCATTTTAAAAATGTTGGAGATGATATCTATTGGAATCAAGGAATGATTTTAGCATGGAAAGAAGCTGTTAAATTTAAATTAGATTTTGATTTCTATATATGGCTTAATAATGATACCTACTTGTATAAAGATGCAATTAAAACTATGATTGAAAATTTTAAATCTCATAAAAGTGATTCATTAATTGTTGGGACTACTCAATATAATAATACATTAACTTATGGAGGTAGAGTGAGTTTTAAGGGTTCAATTATTGAGCCGTCAGGCTCTCCTGAACCAGTAAAGATTATAAATGGAAATTGTGTGTTAATTTCAAGAAATATTTTTAAAAAGTTAGGTTTTTTAAATAGCAAATTTAGCCACTCATTAGGTGATATTGATTATGGATTAAGAGCAATTGAAAATAAAATAAAGGTTTATTGTACTAGTAAAATAATTGGCGAATGTATGTCTAACCCATATATCTGGTATCAAGAAAAAAATCTAATCGATAGAATAAAAGCTTTAAACTCACCAAAAGGAACTCCATTAAATGAGTATCTTTACTTTAATTATTATCATTTTGGAGTTTTTAATGCATTAAAATTTCTATTAGCTTCATTTTTTGCATTATTATTTCCTAAATTTTATAAATTATTAAGATCACAATGAAAACTGCATTAATTACTGGAATAACTGGCCAAGATGGCGCCTATCTTGCTGAATTTTTAATTGGTAAAGGATATATAGTTCATGGAATTAAAAGAAGAGCTTCGTCTTTTAATTCAGATAGAATTGATCATCTATATCAAGATCCACATGTAGAAAATCAAAATTTCATTTTACATTATGGTGACTTAACAGATTCTCTGAACTTAACTAAAATTATAAATGAGGTTCAACCTGATGAAATATATAATTTAGCAGCTATGAGTCATGTCGCTGTATCTTTTGATTTGCCAGAATACACGGCTAATGTTGATGCATTGGGAGCTTTAAGGATTCTAGAGGCAGTTAGATTATTAAAATTAGAAAATAAAGTAAGAATATATCAAGCGTCTACTTCTGAACTTTATGGTAAAGTTCAAGAAATTCCCCAAACAGAAGAGACTCCTTTCTATCCAAGATCTCCATATGGTGTTGCTAAACTTTATGGTTATTGGATTACTAAAAATTATAGAGAATCCTATGGCATTTTTGCATCAAACGGTATTCTTTTTAATCATGAGTCACCAATTCGTGGAGAGACTTTTGTCACTAGAAAAATTACAAGAGCAATTGCAAAGATGGCCCTAGGTCTTCAGGATATCTTATATCTTGGAAATCTTGATTCGAAAAGAGACTGGGGGCATGCTAAAGATTATGTTAGAGTGATGTGGATGATTCTTCAAGCTGATAAACCAGATGATTGGGTAATTGCTACAGGTAAAACTAGCTCAGTTAGAAATTTTATAGAGCTTGCGTTTAAAAATGTAGGTGTTAAAATTGAGTTTAAAGGTAAAGGAATTGATGAAAAAGGGATAATATCAAAAATATCTAATAAAAACTATAAATTTAAAGAAGGCCAGGTTGTGGTTTCAGTTGATCCTAAATATTTTCGTCCTTCAGAAGTTGATATTCTAGTTGGGGATGCTTCAAAAGCAAAAAGAGAGTTAAACTGGAAGCCTAAAATTAGCTTGGAAGAGCTTGTAAATGATATGATGGTTTCAGATCTTAAAGTTATGAAAAAGGATTTAGACCTATTAAAGCTTGGTTATACTCCGAAAAATCATTTTGAATGATTGTAAAAGATTCAAAAATATATATTGCTGGGCATAATGGTATGGTTGGGTCAGCTATACTTAGAAAATTAAAAAATGAGGGATATGAGAATATAATTTTCAAAAGCTCCAAAGAATTGGATTTAAGAATTCAGAAAAATGTTGATGAATTTCTAAGTAGCGAAAAACCTGAATATATAATTGATGCAGCTGCAATTGTAGGAGGTATTTGGGCTAATAACGAGTATCAATACAGATTTTTAATGGATAATATGCTTATTCAGAATAATCTTATTAATGCATCAATAAATAACAAAATAAAAAATTTTATTTTTCTTGGTAGCTCATGTATTTATCCAAAATTAGCAACTCAGCCTATGAAAGAAGAATATCTTTTATCAGGACCTCTTGAAGAGACTAATAAATGGTATGCTATTGCAAAAATAACAGGAGTGAAACTAATCGAATCCATAAGAAATGAGTTTGGTTACAATTACGTGTCTCTAATGCCAACAAACCTTTATGGTCCTAATGATAATTTTGATGAAATGACTTCACATGTCATCCCAGGAATGATAGCTAAATTTCATAAAGCAAAAATTAAAAATATTAAGTCAGTTACACTATGGGGAGACGGATCACCATTAAGAGAATTTTTACATGTTGATGATCTTGCAGAGGCTATTAATCTTTTTTTAAATAATGAAGCTAAAGACTTTATTTATAATGTTGGATCTGATCAAGAAATTTCAATTAAAAACCTAGCTAAACTAGTGTCAAAAACTGTACGCTATAATGGAGAAATATTATGGGATAAAAATTTTCCTAATGGAACCCCCAAGAAAAAGCTTGATTCTAGGAAAATACATGAATTTGGTTTTTCACCAAAAATTAAATTAGAAAAAGATGGACTGAAAACTGTTTATAATTGGTATATAAACAGTCAAATTTAATTAGATGCTGCATTCAAAATTTTAATAAAATATATTTAAACTAGATCTACAGTAATACTAAAGTTTAATAGTTTAACATGAAAAATGTATTTATTATAAATAAAAATTTTCCTCTTTACAGAAAAGGGATATGGGATAAATTATTATTGAATGATGAAATAAAATTTTATTTCTGTTTTTCAAGAAAATCTTATAATAATATAAAGGCATTTGAAATATCTAATAATCAATACAATGAAAGACATTTTAAAATAGACAATGTCTTCTTCTTGGGTTGGATTTTATGGCAAAAAGGAGTTCTAAAAATTCTTACTAAAAAAGCTAATGCGGTAATATTCTTAGGTGAGATGTCAATCATAAGCACCTGGATAGTTTCTTTATTATTAAGAATAAAAAAAGTAAAAGTAATTTTTTGGGGGCATGGTTTATATGGAAAGGATAGTGGTTTTAAAAAAATCATAAGAATATTATTTTTGAAAATAGCAAATCACAATCTGGTTTATGAAAAATATGCAAAAGAATTAATGGTTAAAAATGGATTTAAAAATTCTAAAATAAGCGTTGTGTATAATTCAATTAATTACTATGAACAATTGAATCTTTTTAATAAACTTGAGAAAAATAACTCTGAAAAAATTTTTTATGATGATGCTCCTGTATTGTTATTTATAGGCAGATTGACCAAAGAAAAAAAAATAGATCAACTTATTGAAACAACAATAATTCTAAACAAAATATCTAATTATAATCTTATAATTATCGGTGATGGTGAGATGAGAAAAAGCCTAGAGGTTAAAGCAAAAAATTTAATTGATATAAATAGATGTATTTTTTATGGTGAATGTTATGATGAGATTAAGATTTCAAAATTATTATATAACTCAGATTTAACTATTTCACCAGGAAATGTAGGGCTAACTGCAATACACTCTTTAAGCTATGGAACTCCAGTTTGCAGTCACTCTAATTTAGATACTCAAATGCCTGAAGTTGAAAGTATAATTGACGGTGTAAATGGCTTTTTATTTATAGAGAATAATATATCCAGTATGGTTAAAGGAATTTCTTCTTGGTTTGAAGAACATGAAGATATTAATAAAAGAAAAATAAGAGAAGTGATTGACAAGAATTATAATCCAGAAAATCAAGAGAACATTATTTTAAAAGCTATACAATGAAGATAATATATGATAATATTATTTTTAAACTTCAAAAAACTGGAGGAATAACTAATTACTGGAAAAATCTTTACTTTCAAATTTCTAAATTTATTGAAATCGAAGATTATAATGTTGAAAAGTCACTAAACAAAAATATTCCAGTTCTGTTTTATAGATATTTAGATTCATTTGTTGATATAAACAAAAAATTTATTTTCCATTCTAGCTACTACACAGTTTGCAAAAACAAAAATGCATTAAATATTGTAACCGTTCATGACTTTGTTTATGAATATTATAAAAAAGGTTTAATAAGGTTTATTCATATACTGCAAAAAAGAAGAGCTATTAAAAATGCAAAAAAAATTATATGTATTTCTTACAATACAAAGAAAGATTTATTAAAGTATTATCCTAAAATTGATAAAAGTAAAATTCATGTAGTTTATCATGGAGTAAGTGATGATTTTAGGCTTACGACCTCTAAAGGTGAAAATTCAAAAAAAATAATTTTTGTTGGAAATAGATCAGGTTATAAAAACTTTAAACAAGTTGTACAGGCGTTAAAAATCATTAAAAAATTTGAATTAATCATAGTTGGCGGAGGAAACCTTAATTTAAACGAATTAAGTATGCTTAGCAAGATTCGATATAACCATTATCAAAATATTTCTGACCAAAAATTAAATAGTTTGTATAATAAATCATTTGCCCTGGTTTACCCTTCTTTATATGAAGGTTTTGGTTTACCTATTCTAGAATCTCTTAAAGCTGGATGCCCTGTTATATGTAGTGTTAAATCTTCAACAGGCGAAATAGGTGATGAGTATGTTCTAAAGGGGGAAATTTCACCGTCATATATAGTCAACGCAATTAAAAAACTAGATAATAAGAATTATCGAAAACAATTGGTCTCTTCAGGTATTGTTTATGCATCTAATTTTACATGGAAGAAAACTGCAAAAGAGACACTAAACATTTATAATGAAGTATGGGAAAAATATCAATAATTACCATTTGCTATAACGCTGAGAAAACAATATCTAAAACTTTAGATTCAATTAAAAATCAAAGCTACCAAAATTATGAGCATATAGTTATCGATGGAGGATCTTCAGATAAAACATTAGAATTAGTAAAAAAAGCTAATATTTCAATTAAAATTATTTCTGAAAAAGATGGCGGAATATATGATGCATTTAATAAAGGTCTTAAAATTGCTTCCGGTGATATTATTGGATTTTTAAATTCAGATGATATTTTCCATGAAAAAGACTCTTTAAAAAAAATCCTTGACTCATTTGATGATGATATTGATTGTGTATTTGGCGATTTAATATACTCTAATATTAAGAATGAAACGAAAAGAATTTGGAAGGGGTCTAAATTTAAAAAAGGTACTTTCAAAAAAGGGTGGATGCCTGCTCACCCCACTTTTTATTGTAAAAGATCGATATATGAAAAGTATGGGTTTTTTAAAGAAGAATATAAAATTGCAGGAGATTTTGAGCTTATGCTTAGATTCCTTGAAAAACATAATATTAGGTCAAAATATATTCCAGAAACTCTTGTAAACATGAAGCTAGGCGGAATTAGCAATAGGGATATAGGAAATATTTTAATAATATTACAGGAGGAGTTTAAAGCGTTCAAGCAAAGTAATATATCATTGAATAAATTCTTTTATATATTACACAAATCAAAAAAAATAAAAGAATTTAAGATTTTTTAATTTTTATTAGATAGTTATGATAATAATATTCTCACTTTTTTTAGCAATTCTAAGTATACTTTTTTGCCAAAAAGTATTTATTAAAAAAAAGATTTTTGATAAAATTAATATAAGATCTTCACATAACTCTATTGCAACTAGATCAGGTGGACTCAGTTTTTTTATTGTTATATTCATTGTTTCAGTTTTTAATTATTTGAATGGTATTGAACTATATGACTACTCGATTTTAACACCTTTAAGTATACTTTTTTTGGTAGGACTTTATGATGATATCAATGGAATAGATTTTAAATTAAAATTTATTTTTCAAATAATAGTTGCTAAAATTATTATAGATAATGGATTAATAATTGATAATCTTCATGGTGTCTTTGGTCTTTATGAAATTAACAGAATATTAGCTCAACTTCTTACAATACTAATCATTGTGTCTATTATTAATGCCATCAACTTTATAGATGGTTTAGATGGTTTAGCAATATCAATCACCATATTATTTATTGTTTCTTTTCAGTTCTTTGCACTTATAAGTTCTGATTTTTATTATTTAACTATTATAATTATTACATCTTTAGTCCCTCTTTATTATTTTAACTTTAGGAACAAAAATAAGGTCTTTTTAGGTGACTCTGGATCTTACCTATTAGGAGGTGTAGTTTCTGTTTATGTATTGTATATTCTCAGTCAAGACTATACTATTAAGCCTCAATTTGATGTTCATAAAATTATATTTGTAATTTCAATTTTGATATACCCAATTGTTGATCTTATTCGAATTTTTACAATACGAGTTTATAACGGTAAATCACCTTTTCTTGCTGATAAAAATCATATTCACCACATTTTAAATAGATATTATAAATCTCATTTCAAAACTACATTTCTAATAATTATAGTCTCTTCCTTAGTCATCATTCTTTTACAACTAATACTTAATCAAAAATTAGTTTTTTTGTATTTAAGTTAATTACAATACTTTTCGTAAAAAGCAGTTGAGCCAAATAGCCCTGCGTTGTTTGCAATATTAAAATCATAACATGCTTCATCAAATTTTTCTAAGTCGTATAATATTAAACCTCTCAAATAATAGGCCTTAGGGCTTTTTGCATCATAATCATTTATCAGTTTATTTAATAATTTTAAAGCTTCATTGTCATTTCCTAGTTTTAAGTGAGCATTTGCTGCATTCTCAAGGTAAACAAGTTCATATGGATTTAATTCATAGGCAATTAAAAAATACTTTATAGCTTCATTATAGTTTTCTTTTTCAAAGTAGTTCATTGCTATAAAGTAGTTTCTGTTAGCTTCAAATGTTTTATCTTGACCAACTTGAGAAAAATAATAACCTTTCTTTAATCTATCATTTCCTGTTTGATAATTAATATTCAAGCCCTCTAATGTAAATTTTGATGATGATGGATTTTTAAGAGTTGAAATTACAAGTAAATAAAGTTCGTCATGTAATGGTTCTTTATACTTTGGTGGAATATTAAGATATGCTTCTTTGATAGCAATTGAATCATTATTTGTATAAAGTGAATTAATATAATTTCCAAAATGAATTACGTCATTAGGCGCATTGTCAAATGCTAATTTAGAATAATACAGACCCTTTTCATTGTCTTTAATTTGTTCATATGCAAAACCTAGAAAAGTTTCTGTCATATATAGATACGGGTTATGTGGTAAACCATATTCAAATAGCTCAATAGATCTTTCTGGTTCGTTATTTTTTAAAAAATGTAGACCTTTTTTAGAGGCAATTGGCATTCCAGTAGGTGTAACGTTTGGATAAGTATGCTGCATTTTTTCAATTTCACTAAGTGGTGGTTTTGAAAAATCATTAGTATTAAACTGCCTAAGAAGAATCCTTTGATCTTTAGAGGAATCATAAACTCTAATGGATGAGTAAAGCGATAATACAATTAAAGGAAGGGAAATAATTGAAATTATCTTAAATAATTTAGATGGAATTATAAATTCTAAGGGTATATAAAATATTGAAATTGATAATAATAACAAGAGATTCATTTGAGATAAAATTCTTGCTTGAGGAAAATTAAACATTGAATCTATTAAATACATTGAAAAAGAACAAAAGAGAACAATAAGAAATAGATCTTCTTCTTTCATATTTTTTCTTTTGGAGAATTTTTTAATTATCAGAAAAACTATAAGAAAAATTGGCCCAAAATAAAAAATAAAAGCAGGAATACCTGATTCTGCTAAAATTTCTAAATAATCATTATGTGCATGATAAGGAACCACATAGTTTGACATGTTTTTCCTGTCATATTTTACACCTTCTATTTCCCAATTACCAACACCAATACCAATAACTGGAGATCCTAAAAAGGAGTCAAAAGCTGCCTGGTAAAATCTTAATCTCTCCCCTATAGACCTGTCTTCATCAATTTCCAATAGAGACTCTACTCTATCTTGAGCAGTTATATTTGAGGTTAAAGTAGATTGAATGGATGAAGCAAAGATACCAAGTAGAATAGGTAAAATAATGCTTCTTAAAACTTTTATAAGACTTCTTCTATTGTTTAAAACATAAAACAAAAATGACAACATAAGCACAACAAGCGCAAAAGATAAAATAGCTGATCTCGTTTGAAGGATTGAAAGTATAGCAAATGTTATAAGAATTAATAGTACTGACAATACATTTCTGTTGTATTTCTGTTCATGTAGATAATACATTAAAAAAGGTACTTTAACTAGTAATGAAAATGACATAACATTTACATTACCTGCAACACCTCTGTATGATAATAATTGAAAAGCAGGCTTTCCATTTTGTATAATTTCAAGAAAATATGGTGTGTAAACAGATATAAGCTCAACAGAGGTCAAAATCAATATCAATATTAGTATTAATCTGTTACGAACCACCTTTTCAAGAGATTGAAAGTGATATATTAAAAAAATTAATGAAATTAATAATGTAAAAATTTCTGATAATGAAATTAATGCCTCTACTTTATTAACAGCAGGTATAATTGTTATACTTGACCATATAAAAAATAGCATCATAGACACCACAGGTATGTTACTGATTGATTTGCTAAGCCCAGGTATTGAGTTACTCCTAAACTCTCTACATAAAAGGAAAATGTTTATACAGTTTAAAATATTTAAGTACAGCACTTGAGTGTCAACCTTATCAGCAGCTGAAAAGTATGGGACTGCAGCTACTAATGAATATAGAAAAATCAAAAATTTAGATCTCATTATACAAAAATAAAAAACCCCCCTTAATAGGGGGGTTTAATATTAAAGATTTTATTAAAAATCTTTTTCTTATTTATTAATTAACTACTATCCTAACCAGTGTAGTCTTGTAATAAGACCTCTCTGAGATCCTGAAGTAGTAGTAACATCTAATCCTTCATCAACTGTTTGATCATCTCTTGAATCTCCAGCTCTACCACCTGCGATAGCACCATAGAAACCAGCATCATCATAGAAGATTGTTGCATTAGTAGTTTCACTCTTAGTACCGTTGTAAGTTTTAACAGTTGCTAATTCTACAAGTGTTGTATTTGGACCACCAAGACTTATTGTCAATTGGTTTGCAGAAGTACCTGTTCCATCAATTACACCTTCAGTTACCTCAGTTACGGCAATAATAAGATCCGTAGCTGTTGTACCGTTATCAGCAGTTGATTGAGTAGCACCAATTAGCCAGTCTGAGAATACATTTGTTGCAGCACCTGCAGATATAGTTGACATTTGTGCAGCTGTAGTCTTAGTTGTATGTGCAATAGCTATAGTCTGTCCGTAAGGTCTTGAACCTGATTGCTCAGATCTTTGAGCTAATGCAGCAATAGTACCTGAAGTAGAATCAGCATCTGCAGCACCCCAGAAGTTTAAATCCTTAGAAGTTCCTGTAGCACCATACTCAGTATTCCAAGCTGAAGCAATAGCTTTAGCAATAGCAGCATTTGCAGTAGCACCTGAAGCAGATGTTACACCTGAACCTAAAGTAATTGAAGCTGTAACCGCTAGACCACCAACTGTCATTGTAAATACATCATAAGTAGTTACTAAAGCAGTCATTGTTCCATCACCACCATATAGGTCAGCAAGTTCTGCGTCTGAATATGCTTCGTAGTTTGTAGCTGAAGTACTTCCAGTTTTAAATACAACCGCTGGTAAAGTACTGTTAGCACCTTTATATACATCAAATGATACACCTAGGTCAGCAGCTCTTGAAGCAGCAGCAGTAGTCTTAAGTGCACTAATTTGCATATCTAAGTTAGTTACTGATGTAATAGCAGGCGAACCGTAAGCTGAGCCTGTATATAAAACATCAACACCACCAACTTTAAAGTTAATAGTTCTTGTAGCAGCAGCAATATCAGTATTATCAAGAACAAAAGCTCTTGTTAATGCTTGCTCTGGAATAGCAGTTGGGTTAGCTGTAGATGAAGCATAAGTTCCAACAGTATCAGCATAAACAAGACCAATCCATAATGCATCAGGATCTGAAGTTCCTCCACCATCAGTAGCCCAAGTTAATTGGTTACCAGAGTTTTGAACACCAGAAGTTTGAGATGAAGTATCTGCATTCTCAGCAATTGTATAAGCTGTAATAGTATCAAAGTTTACAGCAGCAACACCTCTTGCAGTTGTTTTAACAGCAGTTAAGTATGTGCTTAAAGTTCCCATACCTGAAGTAGTAGTATATGATCCTAAATCATCAGCATCATCGTTAGTACCAGCACCTGTTCCAGTTGTACCATCAACTTCTTCTTGAGTAGCAGTGATTAAACCATCAACTGTATCTAAAGCTGAAGCTGATAAATCATTGTCATAAATATTAACAGTAGGAGTACCATCAGCATCGTTACCAACAGCAGCAAGACCAGTAAAGTCAACAGTAGTTAAAGCATCATTACCTGTTACAGTAAGATCCTCAACGTTGTTAGCTCCAAATGTTAATGAAGTCATTGCTAAGTTATCTGTAATTGTTGCTGTTGCATACTCAGTATCAGCAGTAGCAGCACCGTTATAGTTTAACCCAGTTGTGTGATCAAACTCAGCAGCAACAAGAGCATCGTTTCCAGTTAATGTAACGTTAGCCATACTAGCGCCTGTTACATCTAAAGAAGTTAGATTGTCATTGTTTGTTAAGTTTAAGTTTCTCATTGTTGCATCAATATCAACAGTAGTTAAGTTACCGTTACCACTTGAAGTAACATCTAACCAGTAACCACTAAGAGTAACACTTGTTAAAGATGAAGAAGAAAAAACTAATGAGTTTTCTTCACCACTTTTTCCATATGCAGCAGCAACTTTTGCAGTAGCTGTAGCAGCAACATTAGGGTCATCATATAACTTAGTTGTTAAGTCAACAGTTACTAGATCATCAGCAGAAGATAATGATACGTCCACACCACCTGTTACAGTTGCGTTTTCAACACCATCACCAATAACAATTGCTCCTTCGTAACCTGCAATAGTTAAGTCTGCAATGTTAGTAGCAGAAATTGTACCACCATAAGAATCAGTCCATCCTGAGATAGAAAGAGTCGCAGGACCACTTACAGTTAGTGACATATCAACTGCAGTACCTGCAGTATTTAA
>NYVM01000096.1 GCA_002684605.1 Candidatus Pelagibacterales bacterium
AATGAAATAATACAAAAGTGGTCTGAATCTTGGGAAGGAAAAGATGATGAATGGAAAAAAATGTCTAAAGAAGAAAGAGTAGATAACTTTAAAACATTTATGTTGGAAGATTACAAGAAAAATGATTGCTTTGAAGAAAACGAAGCAACAATCACAGAAACAATAAATAAAAAGGCAACAGAAATAGATTATGTATTTGATAATAGTGAAGCAGTTGATAATGATGGAGTTCAATTTGGAGGAAGAAAGCGTAAGAATAAGAAAACACGACGTAATAAGAAATCAAAGAAGGTAAATAATAAAAAATCAAAGAAGGTAAATAATAAGAAAGTAAAGAAAATAAAAAAGAGAATGTCTATAAAAAAGGCAAAACGTATAAGAAAGAGACATACTACAAGAAAAAAAATATAATTTTATAATAATTTAATATATTTATTCAATTTTAAATATATTCAATAATGTAAATATAAAATAATATTGCTTTAATATAATAATGTCTAAAAATATCATGCTTAATACAATGCCAAAAGTTCCAAATACTCCTATAACTATAATGCCGAAAGTACCAGATAGTCCAATTGTATTAAAGACTCCCCAAGAACAAAGAAATATGTATTTATCAAACTATAATAAATTATTATACAATATTTACGTAAAAATGTTAAAAAAGTGTCCTCGAAATGACCCAGAAATAAATCAAATGAACAACGAACTTAGAGAATTATCATCAAAAATTGCGTTAATTGATAAAAAAGGAGGTGCTAAAAGAAAAACAAATAAAAAGAAAAAAACAAATAAAAAGAAAAAAACAAATAAAAAGAAAAAAACAAATAAAAAACGTTATTAAAATGACGTGAAAATAAATAATATTAAATATTAATTAAATATTTTTTAATTAATATTTTAAACAATTTAAAAATAAATTGATGTTTATTATAGTTTATAAAATGATTCCAACAACAAATACAAAATTAAATACAAAAGTAAATATGAATAAAGTAGAAAATATTATTAGTAATAACTTGGATAAATATCTAGAAACTCCATGGACTATTATAGAATCATATTTTAAAGATCAATATTTAACACAACTGGTTAGACATCAATTAGAATCATTTAATAATTTCGTAAATGTTCAGATACAGAAAACAATTGATATGTTTAATCCTGTTCAAATATGTAGTGAAAACGATTATGATAAAGCTAGTGGGAAATATGGATTAGAAATATTAATAACATTTGAAAATTTCCATTTATATAGACCACAAATTCATGAGAATAATGGTGCCTCAAAATTAATGTTTCCACAAGAAGCTAGATTGAGAAATTTCACATACTCATCTATGATGACGATTGATTTAAATATTAAATATATAGTTCGTACCGGAGAGAATCTAGATAATTGCCAAACTTTTTATAAATCATTACCAAAAATTCATATTGGTAAATTACCAATTATGTTAAAATCTAATGTATGTGTATTAAAGCAATATTCGCATATAAATGAAAATATTAGTGGAGAATGTAAATTTGATGCTGGTGGATATTTTATAATAAATGGTAGTGAAAAAACAGTACTTGGTCAAGAACGTGCTGCTGAGAATCGTGTATATTGTTTTAATATAAGTAAAAATAATACTAAATGGAGTTGGCAGGCAGAAATCAAATCTGTACCTGATTTTAAATGTATTAGTCCAAAACAAATTAGTATGATGGTATCAAGTAAAAATACTGGATTTGGAACAACGATACATATTCAGATACCGCGTGTTAAGCAACCAGTTCCATTATTTATTGTATTTAGAGCATTAGGTGTGTTATCTGATAAAAACATTTGTGAAAAAATAATATTGAATATAGAAGATTCTAAATATAAAAAAATGAAGTTTGGATTACAAGGAAGTATTGTAGAAGCAAATACAATTATGAGTCAAGAAGATGCTATTAAATATATAATGTCATATGTAATGTTTACACCGATAAATATGGATAAAGAATCTGGAATTAAAAAGAAGTATGAATTTACATTAGATATTTTAAAAAATGATTTATTTCCTCATTGTCATGATGAAATTCAAAAGATATATTTCTTAGGATATATGACAAATAAATTATTGAAATGTAGTTTTGAATGGATAGAACCAGATGATAGAGATTGTTATATAAATAAAAGAATAGATTTAACTGGACCGTTATTAAATAATTTATATCGTAATTATTTTAATAAATTAGTTAAAGATATGCAAAAACAAATTATTAGAGAGATTAATACCGGATCATGGAAATCTAGTGAAGATTATTTAAGTATAATTAATTCTACAAATATATATAAAATTGTGAAATCTACTACTATAGAGAATGGTATAAAAAGAGCATTATCAACTGGTGATTTTGGTATAAAAAATGTAAATAGTAATAAGGTAGGTGTAGCTCAAGTATTAAATAGATTGACTTATATTTCAAGTTTAAGTCATTTGAGAAGAATTAATACTCCGATTGATAAAAGTGGAAAATTAATTCCTCCAAGAAAGTTACATAATAGTTCTTGGGGATTTTTATGTCCAGCTGAAACACCAGAAGGTGCAAGTGTAGGTGTTGTTAAAAATTTAAGTTATATGACACATATAACTATTCCATGTAATAGTCGTCCGATTTACGATTACATTAATCAACATATTGTGCCATTAAATGAATTAACATCATCTGAAATCGATAAATTTGTAAAAGTTTTTGTAAATGGTGCTTGGATTGGAATAAGTAAAGACCCCAAAAAATTATTTATAACATTTCAAGAATATAAACATAATGGTATGATTAATATATATACATCTGTTATATTTAATATTAAAGATAAGGAGATAAGGATTTGTAATGATGCAGGTAGATTAATACGTCCTGTACTAAGAGTAAATAATAATAATATAATTATCACACAAGATATTGTTAATAAAATAAAAAAAAATGAATTGGACTGGGATGATTTACTAACTAATAGTAATATTCCGAATTCTGTTATAGAGTATATTGATCCAGAAGAACAAAATTTTAGTATGATATGTATGAAACCAAAAGAATTAGATAATTCTACGTCATCTTATATATATAAATATACACATTGTGAAATTCATCCTAGCACTATATTTGGTATTCTAGCATCATGTATTCCGTTTCCAGATCATAATCAAAGTCCTAGAAATACATATCAATCTGCTATGGGAAAACAAGCCATGGGTATATATGTTACAAATTTTAATAATCGTATGGATAAAACTGCATATGTGCTAACTTATCCAGCAAGGCCTTTGGTTGATACTAGATTAATGGGAATGGTTAAATTAGATAAAATACCAGCAGGAAGTCCGGTAATAGTTGCTATTATGACACACAGTGGTTATAATCAAGAAGATAGCTTATTATTTAACCAAGGATCTATTGATCGTGGATTATTCCAAGCAACTATATATC
This sequence comes from Candidatus Pelagibacterales bacterium, assembly GCA_002684605.1. The sequence continues at coordinate 3,466 of NYVM01000096.1, forward strand.
ATACAGAAAAAGATGAAGATAAAAAAATAAATGGAGATGAGGAAATTAGATGTAAGCCGGATCCAAAAACCACAAAAGGTATGAAATATGGTAATTATAATAAAGTTACAAATAAAGGAATTGTTCCAGAAAATACTTTATTAGAAAACAATGATGTTATTATTTCAAAAGTAGTTCCTATTAAAGAAAATAGAAATGATCACACAAAAATTATTAAATATGAAGATTTAAGTAGAACATATCGAACAAATGAAGAATCATACATAGACAAGAATTACATTGAAAGAAATGGAGATGGTTATAATTTTGCTAAAGTTCGAATTAGAACAGTTAGAAGGCCTGTAATAGGAGATAAATTTAGTTCCCGACATGGACAAAAAGGAACAATTGGAAATATTATTCCTGAATGTGATATGCCATTTACATCAAGTGGTGTAAAACCAGATATTATTATTAATCCGCATGCGATTCCATCTCGTATGACAATTGGACAATTAAAAGAAACATTGTTAGGTAAAGTTTTAGTGGAATTAGGATTATTTGGAGATGGAACATCATTTGGTGATTTGAATGTAGATACTATTTGTAAAGAACTTGTAAAAGTCGGATATGAAAGTAATGGTAATGAAGTTATGTATAATGGTCTATCAGGTGAGCAACTTGAAACTAGTATATTCATTGGTCCGGTATTTTATCAAAGATTAAAACATATGGTGAGTGATAAGCAGCATAGTCGTTCTATTGGACCAATGGTAAATCTTACTAGACAACCTGCTGAAGGTAGAAGTCGTGATGGTGGATTAAGGTTTGGAGAGATGGAAAGAGATTGTATGGTATCACATGGAGCTTCGAGATTTACTAGAGGTAGATTATATGATGCATCTGATAAATATCAGGTAAATGTGTGTAATAAATGTGGTATGATTGCTGCTTATAATAATAAAATGAAAATTCATATTTGTAAAACTTGTGATAATCGTGTAGATTTTAATTATGTGGAGATTCCATATGCATGTAAGTTATTATTTCAAGAATTACAAACAATGAATATTGCACCAAGAATTATGACATAATTATGACAGAATTATGACAGAATTATCACATAATAATGATAATCATAATAACTAGCATGATGATTATCACATACATATTCATAACCATAATAATAAATCATATATTAAATAATTTTAGCATATTTATATATTTTTTTATATGAGATATATATAATGCCTGGTTGTGGAACTCAGAAAGACAATACAACATATGTAGCAGCAGGATATCCTGGTGTGGCTCCAAGATTAATTGGTGGTGGTGGAAATTATAGTTCTGGAATGGTTGGAGGTTCAAATAGAGAAAGAATGAGATTTACGTTAAGAAATGCATGGAATGGTAAAGCTGCAAATAGAATTTATAATGGTGTTAAAACAAATATTACACCATTTAGAGCTGTTAATAATGCCGGTGATTTAATGACAAGAGTAGCATTTACATCAGGTGGTTCAAATCAAGTAAATACTGGAAGAATTAAGTTAGCATCAAATGCTTCAGCCAGAGTTTTAGGAGGTAGTATTAATATTTCTACTTTATCAAATCCAAATAATCTTCCTAGCGCAAATACTAACGTAAAATGGGTATATGATGGGTCTGATTATATAAGATTTAAGAAACAACAAGCTCAAAATAGAAATTATAATGATTATTCGTTTGGTGGCGATATTAAAAGTAACACATTGATTGCTCTAGGAAAAGTAAGACATTAAAATTATATTTTATATATTATCTATATATATATAATATGCAATTTACATATAGTAATACATCATATTTACCGTATGTTCCACCTTATTATGGTAAAGCAAATGTTGGACCAAAAGTAATAAATGGACCAGCTAGTCAAGGAATATTGATTAAAGGAAGTGGTAATAATGCTATTATGCCTACTGGTATTGAAGGAACATCTAATCAAGCTATTCCAAAAGCAATGCCTCAAAAATTTAATCCATCTGCTGGTGATTCAATGTTTTCTAGTGCCCGTAAAATATATAGTAAAGATGGAGGTGGAGGAACATTGTTACAAGGACATTATGATTCATCTAGTCATATACAAATGAAAAAGAATAATGCAATTGGTAAGTCTACTAAATCTTATAATAATCAAATATCATTTCAAGGTAAATCAAATGATAAAACTGTTATAAATAGTTCTTTAGCACGTGTTCGTGGAGGAGGAACTGTAGCTCCTAAAAAAAAAGCAGCTAATATTCAATATAAATCTGGAGGAAGGTAGAGTAAGAAATATTGTTAATATATTATTTACGTTTAATTTTTTTGTCAATCAAATATATAAACATGAATAAATATCTTGTTGAATTTTTAGGAACTTTATTTTTCCTTTATGTTATATTAGCTACTGGAAATTGGCTAGCTATTGGTGCAGCTTTAGCTATTGCTGTATTAATTGGCGGACCTATATCAGGTGGTTCTTATAATCCTGCTGTTACTATTATGATGGTTGCTGCAGGTAAATTTCCAAAAAATGAATTAGTTCCTTATGTTTTGGCTGAAATAGCTGGTGGTTTAGCTGCTTTAGAACTTTATAAACGCGTAAAACTATAAACAATTAATTATATTTTATTTTCTATAATTATAATATAATTATGAACAATAACAACAATATAGTAGAAACCAAAAATATATCTGCTTCTGCACCTGCTTCTGCACCTGCACCTGTTAATGCTGCACCTGTTAATAAAGAAAAATCTATAGGTGATCATTTTAATAGTTTTATGAATATGTTCTCTTCAAAAAAAAATGATTCTAACAAAGTCGGGGGTCGTCGTACGCGTAGACGCAAACATACTAATACTCGTAGAAAAAAACGTTCTCATTCTAGAAGACATCGTGGTGGAAATTTAAATAATACAAGTTCTATTAAGTCTGGTAACGTTACAAATAAACCCAAATCATATTTTAACATGAATAACGGTAAAAAAATGATGAATTCTATGAATATGAGTATTAAAAAAAATCCTTTTACTATGAATTCTAAAACTATGAAAAACCATGCCATTAATAGTATGAAAAAATCTGCAAATAAAACTGCTTCTATGGCTTCTAATAATATGACAAAATTGGCATCTAAACATGCATCTGATGCTATGAATAAAGCTTCTATGGCTTCTAAT
>NYVM01000097.1 GCA_002684605.1 Candidatus Pelagibacterales bacterium
ATGATAGATAATGCTATTTATTTACATGACAAAGGATGGACCAAAGAAGAGCTTAAAAGCTTTATTGATAAGTATTGTTTAGAGTCAGGAAATGAAGCATTAACAATAATAGAAGATAACAAAAAATCAGAAAGTGTCACAAAACTAGATGGTATAATTAATTCCTATAGATCATAAATTTATAAAGTATTCTATAAGATACTGGAGTGGGTGTATGATTATGTTATTATAAATTTATGAAAAAATTCTTATTAACTATATTATTGTTGTCAATTTCTAGCAGTGCTTTAGCAAAAATGGAAATATGGTTGTGTAATAGCATGTATGGTATTGATGTATATAAATTAGATACCACTGAGCCATTAAATATTTCTCAAAGAATAAATAAGAATTGGAAAAAATTATGGACGCCTGGTCAAAGGTCTGAAGTAGAAAATATAATTTATGATCCCAATCATAAAAATATTAGAATTATTTATAATATTGAACAAGATAAGAAAGAAATACTATTTGACTTAGTAGCTAGAGATCTAATTATTAAATTTCAGGATGATAATAAATCAAATAGTAAATGGTCCTGTGAACTAAAATAATATTTATATTTATTTCCAATTAATAGACATTCTACATGTAGAATATTTTATTTTGTTGTTCTCAACTGTAACTAAGTATTTACTATCAGAAGAATTAAATTTCAATTCAACAGTTTTACCATTATTAGCACTAGATTGATATTTAGATTGCAAATATTCTGTACACTCAGTTTTACTATCAAATAAATAGGTCAGATGGTTTCCCTCTAGCTCACCATTTGGTAAAAGAATAAAAGTAAGTAGGGTCCAGATATTTGATTGCATAATTTTCTCCTATTAAAAGATTCTATCAGAATAGAGAGTTTTCCACAAATAATGGAGTAGGCGAATAGGTATTTGCTTTTCACGAAGGTTGCTCTATTTTAAAATAAGTTATCTTTTGTACTTCTATTGATGGGAAAAATATATGTTAGATAGTAGAAGTACTAAAATATTATTAGTAATACTTTTCTTATTTTTACCTCGGACATTATTTGCACAATCCCAAATGAAATTTGCATGTATGTCCTCTTGGTACGAACATTGTTATATGGGAATATGTAAGGATAACTTTAATAAGGAACCTTTTATAAAAAAAGTAAAGATTGCTATTGATTTGAGGTCAAATACTCTTATACGAAGAACAGATAATGATTATATCATGAAAATTACAGAAACTAGTCTAAGGCCTGAAAATCATATATATATTAGTTATGAAGATGATTGGGCTAGTGGATTTATAGTAATCAGCCTATTAAATGAAGATTTAGAAACTTCTAGTTATATGGATACACTTTTTACAAACTCTGGAGGATTTGTAAGTACTGGTTTTTGTAAGTTACAAATACAGGAGTAGGTGGTGATATTAATATTTTGATTAAGGTAACATGATAAGGCTATTCATGTTACCGATTGAGACTATTTAGCATTAAATAATACATAAAATAGTTAATGTCACTAAAAGTAATGTCTAGAATTCTAAACAAAATTTAAATTCGCGAGCTAATCGACCTGTGAAAATATCTCCTTCATTTTCTTGTTTTTCTTTTATTTCATTATAGTAATGATCAACTATGGAAACTAAAGAGCTTCCAATTTTTTTCATTACTTCATTAGGTTTAGTTTGTCCCCAGTCAAGGTATGCAACTCCAGCCTTTGTAAATTGATCTTCAGCATAAAGCATAAACCTCTCTTCTGAAGGCTTAAATTTTATTAATGCCATAATTAAGCCACTACATCTTAAATGGATAAAACCTTCATCATATCTATTTTTTAAGCCATCTTTATCTATATACTCTTCAATACCTATAAAATCCTCTGCAGAACAAAAATTGGTAAACATAAATATTGTCAGTAATATTCCAATTAAATATCTCATTTATTATTCTCCTATTAATATTTTATATTACCATATATATAATTATCTACAAAGACTTGAGTAGGTGGAGGAACATTATTAAATATTTTATTTATATTTATTTAAAAATTCTATATTCTCATAATTTTTAGCCATAAAAAACTTTATTAGACAAAAGAATTGCATATAAATACTAGTATAATAGTGTCTAGATACTTAAATAAATACCGATACTAGATATTATAATCTGAATTAAATAAATAAAAACAGATAAGAAATGCCAATTTCTAAATTGTTTCTTTTTTTTCTCTTTATTTAAATTTTCATTATCTGAGATATAATTTATTTTAGGCATAATTATAAACAAATTTAATATAAAGCCTAAAGAGATAATAAATGAAATTATAATAGACCAATGGTCTTTAAGTATAAATGAAAAAATAAATGCTAATGAAGCAAGGATCAAACCAAAAATGAAATTTCTTGGAAAAATATTTCTTAAAAATATAGATTTATTACTTTCATTTAATATTTTATTTGAAACAGGAGCTACACATATTGTAAAAAACAACATATAGCTTAATAAAGAACTGTATAATATTAGTAGCATGAGGACCAAAATAATATTTATTAAATAAATGACTTCTAAATATGTATATGTAGTTTATCAGAAGTATATAATCAATCTATTTTAATTTTGTTAAAATAGTTTAGAAATGAACTGACAATGGATCTAGAGGCTTTTGTAGTGGTGGTGTAAAATTAGTAAGATCAATTCCTTCAACGGCTGTTTTGTATTCTTCAATTGTTGGGGTTCTTCCAAGGATTGCTGAAAGTACGACGACTGGCGTTGATGCTAGCAATGATTCCCCTTTTTTTTCTGAAGAATTTTCAACCACCCTTCCTTCAAAGAGTCTTGTTGATGTAGCCATAACAGTATCTCCTTTAGCAGCTTTTTCTTGATTTCCCATACAAAGGTTACAGCCAGGCCTCTCTAGATATAAAATATTCTCATATTCTACGCGGGCAGAACTCTTGGGTGAGGTATCACTTAATTCAAATCCAGAATATTTTTGCAAGATACTCCAGTCACCTTCTGCCTTTAGCTCATTAATTATATTATAAGTTGGTGCAGCGACAACTAAAGGCGCTTTAAATTTAACACTCCCAGACTCTTTTTCAAGGTTGCGAAGCATATGAGCAACTATTTTTATATCACCTTTATGGACCATACAAGACCCAACAAATCCTAAATCTATTATCTTTTCAGCTCCGTAGTAAGAGATTGGTCTTATTGTATCATGGGTATAGCGCTTGGATATATCTATATTGTTCACATCAGGGTCAGCAATCATCGGCTCATCTATTTGATCCAGTTCTATAACTACATTTGCAAAATACTTAGCATTTTCATCAGGAGATAAGGCGGGTTTCTCTCCGGATTTAATTTCTAAAATTCGCTTTTCAGCAATATTAACTAACCTATGAAGCATTTGGCTACCGTTTTCCATGCCTTGGTCAATCATGACCTGAATTCGATCCTTAGCAATCTCAAGTGATTCAACAAGTGTGTTATCTTCAGAAATACAGATAGAGGCTTTTGCTTTCATTTCCGCTGTCCAGTCTGTAAAAGTAAAAGCTTGATCCGCCAGCAAGGTCCCAGTATGCACCTCAATAACTCTTCCCTGGAAGACATTATCACCAAATTTTTTCAACATTTGAGCTTGCGTTGCATGGACAACATCACGGAAATCTACATGTTCTGCCATTTTTCCTTTAAAAGTGACCTTTACAGATTCAGGTATTGGCATCGTCGCTTCTCCGGTCGCAAGAGCTAGTGCAACTGTTCCGGAGTCTGCACCAAATGCAACACCTTTAGACATTCTAGTATGAGAGTCTCCACCAATTATTATAGCCCAATCATCTACTGTTATGTCATTTAAAACTTTATGAATGACATCAGTCATAGAATGATAGATACCTTTGGGGTCTCTACCTGTAATGAGGCCAAAATTATGCATGAATTTCATAAGTTTTGGAGTATTTTCTTGTGCTTTTAAGTCCCAGACTGAAGCAGTATGACAGCCGGACTGATAAGCTCCGTCTACAGTTGGTGAAATAGTAGTTGCAGCCATAGATTCTAGTTCTTGAGCCGTCATTAAACCGGTCGTATCTTGTGACCCAACAATATTAACTTTTACTCTGGCGTCGGATCCTGCGTGCAGAATAGAGTCCTGTTTGGTTCCAACAGCATTAGCATTGAAGATCTTTTCAACAGCTGTTAGACCTTGGCCTTCATGTGAAATTATTTTAGAAGCTGCAAACGCAGATTTTAGATCAATATCTAAAGTTTTACATGCAAAACTTTGCAGTTTTTTTCCGAAGACAATAGCATAAGATCCTCCAGCTTTTATGAATTCTACTTTTTGTGAGCTAAATGATGAAGATACATCAACCAGCTCTTCATCTCCTTTTTCATTATATAGTTTTTTATCTTTTGTATTAATTGTAAGAACAGTGCCTGTTTCGACTGAATATTTCTGCTCAAGAATTGGACTATCATCATTATTGATAATAGGATTACCATTCTGATCTAGTTTTTTTATCCAGTTTTTTAGGTCTATTCCTATGCCTCCAGTTACTCCTACAGTCGTTAAAAAGATAGGAGAAATACCGTTTGTACCTGCAACTATAGGTGCATTATTGATGAAAGGCACATATGGGCTAGCTTTCTTTCCAGTCCATAATGCCACGTTATTTACACCAGACATTCGAGAAGATCCTACTCCCATTGTTCCCTTCTCTGCTATTAACATTACACGTTTGCCGGGGTTTAGTTTTTGAAGCTCCTTGATTTCTGCCTGTGCAGCCTCTGAAATCATGCACTTTCCATGAAGTTCTCTATCCGATCTGGAATGAGCCTGGTTTCCTGGAGACAATAAATCAGTGGAGATATCTCCTTCTCCTGCGATATAAGTAACCACCTTAATTTCTTCTTCTATATCTGGAAGGTTTGTAAAAAATTCTGCTTTGGCATAACTTTCTATGATACCTTTAGCTATAACATTTCCTTTAGTATAAGCAACTTTAAGGCGTTCGGTATCTGCCTCATATAGGAAAACCTGTGTTTTCAGAATATCTGCAGCTTCATGAGCAATTGCTATATCAGAGCTTAATGCTAAATCGAGAAGTACGCCAATAGAAGGACCACCTTTCATATGAGATAATAACTCAAAGGCAAAGGAGGTAGGAATTTCTTCTATAATAATATCACCTAGAATAATGTCTTTTAAAAACTTTGATTTTTCACTAGCAGCACTCGTTGTTCCGGGTATGATATTATAGATAAGAAACTCTAAGGAATCCTTTCTATGTTTATTTTTACTATCTTTGATTTGTAAAACCAGTTCTTTGACTAGTGCTCCATTGTCTATAGGTTTAGGCTGAAGCCCCTGTTCTTTTCGATTTGAAATCTCATCTAAATAAGCTTTATACAAATTCATAGTTGTCCCTGTATTCGTTTGTTAATTGGAGCTTCAAAGTTAGCTAGTCAAACTTTGTAATATCATTATAATTTAATTCAAAAAGAAAGCAAGATTTCACAAGATTTGATTACACTTTTACTTTAAAAGCTAATAACAAATAATATCAGAGAACTAGTTTTATATTTGATCATCATTATTTTTTGCTAATATACAATGAGGCAGCCTATTAAAGCGCCAATTTGCAAATTTTTTATAAACTATATTTGCAATTTGCCTAATAATAGGAATTGAAAATACTTTTGCTAAAATTTTCCAATAATCAAGGTTGTTCCAAATTACGATAAATGCATCTATACCTAAATGTAATTTATTATTAGTATCAATTACATGAAGGATTTTTAATGCTTCAGAAACTTTTATACCTGTATTAAGAAAATCATCATTTAATGAATTTATATCTTGCCAATCAAATATTCCAGAGGGAGCTATTTTAATATAATAATTAATTTCCTTAGAACATAAATTACACTTTCCATCAAAAAAAACTTTAATCATATTTATTAACTAATTCATATAAGTTATAGTTCAAGTACATTATTTAATATTCTGAATTTATCTCATTAGATAGGTTATTATCAGAATCAGTATTTGAGTTTTCTCCACATCCAAATAATAATAAAGTTATAAATATTATAGATAAATAGTGCATACGAAAAAGCTAATATAAAAATTATCTTTACTCTAATTCTTTACATTGATAGAGAACTTTTAAATTTGAATCTTTATTAGTAAATATAATTGTACGAGTCTCTAATTCATAAACTCCATTCCAAGGTATGCTTATAGAATATAAATTATTATTTTTAGTATCATACTTATATTCAGTATTTACGAAACCTGACCACCTAGTCTCATTTTTAAACCATACCATAGGAGTTGTCACATCAATTTTATACTTGCTTACTTTACCATTAGTTTGTTTTTTATCATTAATATGTGAAACTTGGCAATTCCATATAAATGTTTTAGCCATTGCCATAGAATGAAAAGGAAATATTAGTGTTATTATAAATATTATTGTTTTCATGAATATTAATTCCTAAAATACATAGATTATAATTTATTAAAAATATCCATAATAAGAAAAAATAAAATGCTAGATAAAAGGCCAGCAACAACGGCTCTTTGCTTCAAACCATTATAATTATCAACTGCCATTAGTGTTGCAAGGAAACCAAATACAAAGAATCCGCACGCAATAATCATAATCCATAAAGTGTCCATATGTAAAATATAACTATATAAAAAATAATTTCAAATAATATAAAAATTTCTAGTATGATTGAAAAAGTATTAATTTTATTAGGAGGTAGACATGAAATATTTTTATTTAATAATTTTGGCTCTTTGTTCAGTAATTACTATAGCAAAGTCAGCTTATTCATTAGAAATGAAACCAGTCATAAGTTTAGAGCTAGCTAAAAAAATGGCAGATGCGTGTGAGGCTAAGAAAGCAACTAAAGATTGGAACCCTATAAATATTGCTATAGTTGATGCAGGAGCAGATCTTATTTTATTTAGGAGGCAAGATAACGCTTTTTTAGGAAGTATAGATATAGCTATAAAGAAAGCAATTTCTTCAGCAATGATTCCTCGGTCTACTAGAAAAGTAGGGGAATTAGCATACGGAGAAAATGGAGATTTAGGACCGCGTCCGGGCGTAGCAACAGTTGATTTTTTAGTACCATTTGCAGGAGGATTACCAATTAGAACTGAGAGTGGTCAATTATTAGGTGCTATAGGTGTAAGTGGTGCAAGCTCAGATCAAGATGAAGAATGCGCTCAAGCCGCTATAGATGCTGTGAGAAGCCTTTTGAAATAGCTAAACTTTTATAGGCTCTCCTTTATGGAGGAGCCTTTTATTTTTAAAGTAAGTATGAAAATTATGAGGCTTTTAATAGATTAATCTATATCCACTAATGTATCTACATAAGAAATTTTTACTGAAGAATTAATATTATATTCAACTTGTTCTAAAGTATTATTTTTGTTCCAATCAATATTATAAAATAGATTTTTTATTCTATGATTTTGAGATAATCCTATAAGCCAAAACCCACCATCTTCTGAAGGCCCCAACACTATCTGGGAAGAATATAATTTTTTCCATGCTTTTATTATTATTTTGCTTGTAATATTAGGAATATCACTTCCTATTACAATTTTTTTACTAGAATTATCAGATAAAATATTCCACATTTTTTTTCCAATATCTCCTGACCCTTGAGCTATTCTTGGAAGTGTTTTAAAGATATTTTTGGGCCAATTTCTTATTGATGAATCTGGCGTAGTGCAAATTGTTAAATTTATTCTTTTATCAGCGTTCAATCTTTTTATTGTTTGTATAAGATTGTAATAATAAAAATTAGCTCCTAGTATTTTCCCTATTCTTTTTTTTAAGCGAGTTTTTCCTAGTGATATTTCGGGCCTTCTAACAAAAATTATAAGATTAACCTTTTCCATACTATTTTCTTTGATATATTTTATTAATTAAATTTATATTAAAACCTAAAAAATATAAGCTTAAGCAATATAGATTAATAAGCGGTCTAAATAGCCAGCCCTGATCTTTATAGCGAATTGAATCAGTTGTAATATAGCTGTCTAATAATATAATATTTTTAAATCCAATATTTTTAACAATTTCAACATCTTCCATGATAGGCAATGGTTTGAAGCCGCCTATTTTTGTATAAAAAACTTTTGATATTATGAGGCCTTGATCACCATAAGGCAATTTAAGGTACTTAGATCGAAAAAAAACAATTTTAGACAATAAGAATGAATATATATTTTTTTGATTGAACTTTAGTTTTAAAGCAGCAGCCTTATAGTTATTTTTAGCATTAGAAATAAATTTATTGATCTCATTGATAGCATCACTATCTAAAATAGAGTCAGCATGGAGAAAAAAAATCCAATCACTATCACATTTGTCTCCTCCTATATTTAACTGTAGGCCTCTGTTTTTTTTAGAAGTAAAAAATTGAATAGCAAACTTATCACAAATATTTTTTGTAAGATCTTTTGAATTAGCATCTACGATTATAATTTTCTGAAATATTTTTGAAACATCATCTAAAGTTTTATATATAGTTTTTTCTGCATTATATGTAGGTATAACTAACGTTATGTTTTTTTTAATAAAATCATCCATAATTAGTTAAGCATATAAAGGTCTATAATCATTACAACCCATATATAGAAGCCACAAATATTAGATTTATTAAATCCACGTATAAATTTACTAGTATCTTTGATTTTAGTTCGTAGAGCATGCAAAATTTGCCATATGCCTAAAATAATAATTATCATTATAGATAATGGGTTTAAATCATTGAATATTAATGCCGTACAAAATATAATTGTACAAATCATATAAGAGAAAGCAGCAAATATTCCTGAGTATTTATGCATTTTGACAGCGGTTGATTTTACTCCTGTAAGTAAATCATCATTATAATCTTGCATTGCGTATAATGTATCATAGCCTATAGTCCAAAAAATTGCCCCTATATATAAGATGATTACAGAAATATTAGGGTAATCCTCTGATATACAGCTATATCCTACTAAAATACCTACATTAAAAGTAATTCCAAGCCATACCTGCGGAAAAAAAGTAACTCTTTTAGTTAGGGGGTAAATAACTATTAAAGGAATACTTATAAGCGATATTATTATAGCAGGAATAGATAGGTTTATAAGTATTAAAAAACCTATAGATAACATTATAAAAATAAATATTATGCCTTCGGGAATACTAAGTTTGCCAGCTGCTATTGGTCTGTGTTTTGTTCTACTAGTTTTTTTATCTATATTTCTATCTAATATATCATTCCAAGCACAACCTGCAGCTCTCATAATAAAAGACCCAATCACTAACATTAGCGAAAAGAAAATTAAATTTTTTAAATCAGGTTTAGCCATTGCAATGCCCCAGGTGCATGGCCAAGCTAGAAGTAAAGCGCCAGTAGGTGTATGAAACCTTCCTAAAATAATAAATTGTTTAATCTTCTTTAGCATATTTTCTAATATTGTTTGGTAATCAAAATGAATTAGTATTAAAATAAACTTTTTAATTACTTTTACTTCTATCATAGATATGATTCTTTTAGAAGATTAAGAATTGGATATATAATTTGGCTTATCAATTTAAAACTAGAATTTATAGTGAATCTGCTCTAGCAGAGAATGCTAAGGTTTTATTAACCTCAAAACAATCTCATAAAATTATTAATGTTTTAAGAATGAAAACTAATGAAGATATAGTCATATTTAATAGTAATTGTGGGGAATGGTTGGGAAATATTATTATTCAAAAATCTATAGTCACTGTTGTGTGTAATAAAATAATTAAACAAGCAAAAAAAGAAAGTGGGCCCTCCTTAATTTTTTCTCCTATAAAGCAAGTAAGGACTGATTGGTTGATAGAGAAAGCTACGGAATGTGGTGTAGAAAATTTATTGCCAAGCTTAATGAAGAGGACTGTAGTTAGAAAAGTTAACCTTGAAAGGTTAAGAAATAATACTATAGGAGCTGCAGAACAGACAGGAAGAATGAGTATTCCTCATATAGAGCCATTAAGGGATTATAAAGAGCAAATTGAATATTGTGAGAATTTAAATAAAACAATAATTTTTTGTGATGAATTACGTATGTCACCAATAATTACTGAGTTTTACCAAGAATTAAATCCTCAAGACATAGCTTTAGTGATTGGTCCTGAGGGTGGATTTGATGATTCAGAAAGAGATTATATTCAGACTAATATAGAGAATTTAATTGAATGTAGCCTTGGGCCAAGGGTATATAGAGCAGAAACAGCAGCTTTAGTAGCATTGGCATTATTTCAATAATTTTAAAGTTTAGAAAGTCAAATATATGAGTCTTAATAAAGCTGATCTTATTAAATGGTTTGAGGATGGGTGTAAGCCAAAAAATTTATTTAGAATAGGAACTGAGCATGAGAAGTTTGTTTATAAATTAGATACTTTGAAACCTGTTTCCTATAATGAAGCTTCAGGTATTAAGAATATTCTTAAATCTTTGATTAGATTTGGATGGCAAGAAGTTCATGAAGAGGGTAATCTTATAGCTTTAAAAAAAGATAATCAATCAATTACTCTAGAGCCAGGTGGACAGTTAGAACTTTCAGGGGCACCTTTAGAAAATATCCATCAAACATGCAATGAAGTAAATGAACATTTAAAACAAGTAAAAGCGGTTGGTGATGAGCTTAATGTAGGATTTTTAGGAGTTGGAGCTAGAATAGAAGGAAAATTATCCTCTGATTTATGGATGCCTAAGCCAAGATATAAAATTATGAGAAATTATATGCCATTGGTAGGTAATTTAGGATTAGAAATGATGGCTGATACATGCACAGTTCAGGTCAATTTAGACTATTCTTCAGAGCAAGATATGAGTAGAAAGTTAAAAACTTCTTTTATCTTACAGCCTATCGTTACAGCTTTATTTGCCAGTTCACCTATAGAAAACAAGAAATCATCAGAGTATCTTTCTAGAAGAGCAGCTATATGGTTTGATGTTGATAAAAACCGCTGCGGCACGCCTGATTTTATCTTTAATAAAAATTTGGGTTTTGAATCTTGGGTTGATTATGCGCTTAATGTGCCTATGTATTTTGTTAGAAGAAATGGGCAATATATAAATTGTGCAGGAGAATCTTTTAAAAAATTTATGCTTGGGCAGCTCAAAAGTTTACCTAAAGAAAAACCAACAATATTAGATTGGGAAGATCATATTAGTACAATTTTTACTGAAGTAAGGCTTAAACAATATATAGAGTTTAGAGGAGCAGATTCTGGTCCTTGGAGAAGTTTATGTGCATTGCCTGCTCTTTGGGTAGGGCTGCTTTATGATAATGACGCATTAAATGAAGCTGAAAGTTTAGCCAAGAGTTGGTCTCTTGAGATGTATAATAAAGCTTACAAAGAAGTGCCAAAATATGGATTGGATCTTTTAATAAA
>NYVM01000098.1 GCA_002684605.1 Candidatus Pelagibacterales bacterium
ATAGTCTCAGAAATAGCTGGAACAACTAGAGATGCTATTGAAGATCAAATAGTTATTAATGGTTTTAATTATAGATTTATAGATACAGCTGGAATAAGAAAAACAGATGATAAAATTGAAAATCTAGGAATTGAAAGATCTTTATCTCATGCTAAAAAATCCAACATTATAATTTATCTTATAGATGCCACACAAGACATTAAAAGTCAACTCAAAAATATTAAAAAACTAAATATTGAAGATCAAGAAAAGGTTATTAAAGTGATAAATAAAATTGATTTAAATAAAAAAGTAAGTTCAGAAATAAATAATGCCATATACATATCAGCAATTAACCAAACAGGCATAGATATATTAAAAAACCGATTATATAAATTTACTAACATAAATAATCTTGACACTAATAACACGGTAGTTACTAATCAAAGGCACTATGAACAATTACTAAAAACCAATGCAGAATTAGAATTAGTTATTAAAGGACTAAATGATAGCCTATGTAGTGATCTTTTAGCTATAAATATCAAAGAATCGCTTTACCATCTTGGTTTAATAACTGGAGAGGTTTCCTCTGATGACCTTCTTGGAAATATATTTGGTAAATTTTGTATCGGAAAGTAATCCTCTACCCTTTCAATTTCTAGAAACTTCCATTTACTAGATAATTTTTTACTTTTTGTTAAATACTTATTTACCAAATTTATCCTTTTGTTTTATGTTTTTTTGTTGCTAATTTTCATTTTTATTAGAAATAATTTTTCAAGCAACAAAAATCCTATAAATATCTATGTCTCTAAGTTTATCTGTGATAGAAAGACTAATTTGAACATAAGTAAAAGTACTAATAAGTAGTTATTTAGAAAATTATTAAGTTTATAGAAAAATAAACACAATGAAAAAAATATATATAATCCCCTCTCTACTTTTAATTATAATTCTTTTTAGCAGCTGTTCAAAGACTTTATTGATTCATCAGGGTGAACACGGATATTCTGGCGAATTAGGTGATAATTATGAAATCAGCAAATTAGAACCAATCTCTACTTCTGGTAAATCGTTTTTTGGATTTGGTAGTGGTACAAGTTCTAGAGATGGTCTAGCAACTAATTTCATTGGTTCAGATGTCAATTATAAACAATCAAATTTTCTAAGAGCGTTAACATTTTTAGTATATTCTGCAATTGTACCAACTATAATTTCTGAAACTACAAAGGAATATGGTAAAAGTTATAGCCCAGAATTTCAAGATATTGTTGGAGGCTTAGCATTCGGTGGAATTTTAAATAATTTAACCTGGAATAAAACATCTGTTAATGAAGCTATTAGGAAAGGTACACTAAAATTAATTGATGATAATCCGTCAGTAGATTTATTTGTTTATCCAAAATATAAAATTACAACTACTCCAGGATTGTTTAATAGTAAAGCAAGTTTCACTATAAATTCTAAAGGAGCATCTCTTAAAAAATAAAAAACAATAGATTAACAATGAAAAAACTACTACTTATATTATTACCAATCTCTCTCTTTCTTGTAAGTTGTGAAGGAGGTGAAGATGAAGTAGTAATATCATTTGTTGGAAAAAAATGGATTGGTTATGTTCCAAATTATGGAAATGTAATATTTGAACTAAATAATAATAGAAATTTAAATCTTTATAGTTGTGATTGTGACGGGTATACTTTAACTGATTACTTAGGAGATTGGTCTATTAAAGGTGATTCTATTAATTATACTTACATAAATAATAATTTTGAATCTACAGAATTATTTGGAATTATTGAAGATTATAATAGTACAGAACTTAAATTTTTTGTTAATAATTCTACAAACTCAATTTGTAATATTCACACTGCGCCTGATCCAATTGATTGCACTTATATTCCAGATGATGGATTTGAACAGGAATTAATTGATAGTGGATATGATGATGTACTAGACAATTTTGTAAAAACTTCAAATATTATTTCAGTTTCCTATTTAGGTTTTTCTCCAAATACTGTTTCTGATTTAACAGGAATAGAGGATTTTACTTCTTTAACACATTTGTCTTGTTCTGATAATCAAATTACATATCTTGATATAAGTAAGAACACCAATTTAGATTATGTTGATTTATTACATAATCCACTATATACTCTAGATTTAAGAAATGGTAAATCAAATTATATTGGAGATATGTTTGTGACAGTTGGATGGGGACATAACCTTAGTTGTGTTAGTGTAGATGATGTAAATTGGGCAAATAATAAACTTTTAGCTAATGGTTCTAATGTTTATTATTTTTATCCTGAGCCAATCTTTAGTAATAGCTGTAATTAAACAATAGATTAACAATGAAAAAACTACTACTTATATTACTGTTCTTGCCAATAATTGGGTTTGGGCAAGAAATAAATTTTAAATCAGAAAAATCTGTAAGAAAATACTTTGAAAACAATGCAACAGAATTAGAAGGCGTTTGGAATTATAAACTTTATCGTCTTGCTTTTATTAAGGAGGAAAACACTTATAAAGCAATTGTCATTGAGAATACTGGAAGATATAAAAAGGGCGATTTAAAAGCAACCTTTGAAGTTGACTCTTCAAGTTCAAATATTGTAATTAATTTTAAAGGAAATAAGAAACAGGATATTATTTGTAATGGAAAAATAATTAGCAATCAGTTAATTGAATTTGAAATTTTAGGAGAAAAGGGAGGTGATAGAACCTTTTTAAAAGAATATCCATTGTTTGATTTTGAATTATATGATGAGAATTTCAATATCTCATATGATTTGAATCTTAAAACTACTGAAAACCAACCTAACCAATTAATTAGTCTTCAAAATGAGATTAATGACATAAATTTAAAAATGGAACTTCATCATCAACAATATTTTAAAGGAGTAGGTTTTAGTATTTTGGGGTTAGGATTAACAACAATAGGAGTATTTAGCGGTGTAGATGGTGTTACATATCTAGGAGGTGGATTTTCTTTAGTTGGAGGAATAATAAGCATAAGGTCACACAGATGGTTTAAGAAAAAGCCAAATGGAATCAACAAAAAAAGAAACTATTAAAACAATAGATTAACAATGAAAAAACTACTACTTATATTACTTTGCTTTCCAATGATTGGGTTTGGGCAAGGATGGGAAACAACATTTGGAGGAACAGATTCTGATGTGGGTAATTCTGTTCAACAAACCACTGATGGAGGATATATCATTACAGGTAGTACAGAGTCTTTTGGAAATGGAAAAAATAGTGATGTCTATCTAATTAAAACAGATGGAAATGGAGTAGAGCAATGGTCTCAAACATTTGGAGATACAACTGATGAAGAGGGTTATTCAGTTCAACAAACCACTGATGGAGGATATATCATTACAGGATGGGTTATGTTTCCTAATTCATTTCCAATAAATTTTCCTGCATGGAATTATGATGTATATCTAATTAAAACAGATGGAAGTGGTACAGAACAATGGACTAAAACATTTGGAGGAACAGATTCTGATTTTGGTTTTTCAGTTCAACAAACCACTGATGGAGGATATATCATTACAGGATATTCAAACTCTTTTGGAAATGGGTATTATGATGTCTATCTTATAAAAACAGATGGAAATGGGGTAGAGCAATGGAATCAAACTTTTGGAGGAACAGGTAATAAATGGGGTCTTTCTGTTCAACAAACCACTGATGGAGGATATATCATTACAGGATATACAGAGACTGTTAATGGTCTCTTTTCTGTCTATCTAATTAAAACAGATGGAAGTGGTACAGAACAATGGACTAAAACATTTGGAGGAACAGATTATGATTTTGGTTTTTCAGTTCAACAAACCACAGATGGAGGATATATCATTACAGGACGGAATGATGGTGATGTCTATCTAATTAAAACAGATGGAAATGGAGTAGAGCAATGGACTAAAACATTTGGAGGAACAGATTCTGATGAGGGTCATTCAGTTCAACAAACCACTGATGGAGGATATATCATTACAGGCAGTACAGAGTCTTTTGGAAATGGGGGTTATGATGTCTATCTTATAAAAACAGATGGAAATGGAGTAGAGCAATGGAATCAAACTTTTGGAGATACAACTGATGAACAGGGTTTTTCAGTTCAACAAACCACTGATGGAGGATATATCATTACAGGATGTACTGATCCTGGAAGTAATTATGTCTATCTAATTAAAACAGATGGAAGTGGTAATGTAACTTCAACCTTTAACATTCCCATAAACCCTAATAGAAAGTTAGAAAAGGTAGTTGATATATTAGGAAAAGAAACTAAACCTAAAACGAACACTCCACTGATTGAAATCTATGATGATGGAACAGTAGAAAAAAGAATAGTTATAGAATAAATGAGCATAATTTCTATTATATACTAAACGATATAATATGCCATTTAAGAAAGGAATAAGCGGAAACCCTTTAGGTAGACCTGTAGGGTCAATAAGCAGCTCTACAAAGCTTTTAAGAGAACAAATAGGCTTGGCTATAGATGGAAACAAACTAAGCGATATGCTTAATCAAATAACTAATCCAACAGAGTACATTAATGCTGTAAGTAAGCTCCTTCCCTATGCTATTGGGAAAAAGAAAGCATATGAAGAAATAGAAGAAATGGAGCCAATTGAAGTAACAATCAATTTTATAGGAACGGACGAAAATAATTAGTCAAATCGACTAAAAGTGCATAAAAATATATCCAAATAATCAATATAGTTATTAACTTTGAAACACATAAAAATAAAAGTTTTTGTGGCTAATTTGTTGTTTGAAAGCACAAAAAAAACTACTAAGTACTAAAAATCAATAAGTTATATTGATTACTGTACTTTCTGTATCGGAAAGTAATCCTCTACCCTTTCAATTTCTAGAAACTTACATTTACTAGATAATTTTTTACTTTTTGTTAAATACTTATTTACCAAATTATTGAAGAAGCTCTTTTTTAGCTGATAAAATTAGACAAGCATCCAAATTAGTTTTAACAGTTCTTATTATTTCATTTACCCCTCCTGTATAAGAAATTGAGAAGTCAAGTTCATTAATATCAAGTTTATTAATGGAAATTGGCAAAGAAAAAACATCAATATTAACCCAATTTCCATTTATTGGATCATATTGAAGCGAAGCATCAAAAACTCCAAAGGTATTATCATCATTTATAGTAAAATAACCTGCAGTTGAAATATTCGTAATAAATCCAGAAGCATCGTAGATTTCAGTAGCAAAAATACCAGTTTCTTCACATAAAAAGATATATGCTTCATAATCACTTAAAAGATTAGTTCCATCATAATTCCAATAGTCATATTCCCACACTCCTTCAACACTATAAACAGAAGGATTAACATCACTTGAGCCTCCTGAAGAGCATGAAGTTAAAAAAAGAAGAAACCCAAATAATATATTTAATGTATAATTTTTCATTTTTTTTTATAAATATAATAATATTGTAATTAATTCTAAAATAAAATGAAAATAACAAGTATTATTTCTTTTAATCTTTTAATAATATTTAATACAATAAACCTTATGGCTCAAGATATCGTTTCTGATTTTAAAAAAGATAAAGATTTTAAAAAATGGTTTATTATAAATGATGGTGTTATGGGAGGTATTTCTGAAAGTAACTTAAGTATTAGTAAAGATGGATATGGTGTTTTTCAAGGAGATATTTCAACAGAAAACAATGGGGGATTTTGCTCTATAAGAAAGAGCCTAAGTAGAAAATATATTGGCAATAAAAATATTTTAAAATTAAAAATTAAAGGTGATGGAAAAAACTATGAACTTAGAATAAAAGCTAATAGAAATGATTATTTTTCATATATAAAAACATTTAAAACAACTGGACAATGGCAAGAAATTAAAATATCATTAAATGAGATGAATCCATCTTTCAGGGGTAGAAAATTAAATATGCAAAATTTTAATAACAATTATTTTGAGCAAATTGGTTTTTTAGTTGGAAATAAAAGAAATGAAAAATTTAAACTTATAATTGATAGAATAACTTTGGAATAATCAAGATGTTATGAATAAAAATATTTTTGGAGAGAAATTAATCACTTGCAGTAATAATCCTAAGACAGGTTTTTTTAGAAACGGATGTTGTGACACAGATGATTCTGATTTAGGAATGCATACAGTTTGTGTCATTGTTACTGATGAATTCTTAGCATTCTCTAAATCTAGAGGAAATGATTTAAGTACTTCTGTTCCAGAATTTGGATTTACTGGGTTAAAAGCGGGTGATAAATGGTGTTTATGTGCTTTAAGATGGAAAGAAGCTTTAATTAATAATGTAGCTCCAAAATTAATTCTAGAAGCTACGAATGAAAAAACACTAAGTGTGATTAAAATGGAAGATTTAATTAAGAATTCATATCATTAGGAAATAACAATTTAATAATATTTAAGAAACTTTTTTATAATAAAATTTTACACAAATTTTCTCAAAAAATTTAATTCTAATTAACATATCAAATAAAGTTGTTCTAAATTTATCGATAACTGATGCATTTGATTTATTTACAACTTTATATACAAATCTGCCACAGGTTAATCCATTTTTAATAAAAGGCCCGTATTTATAATTCTTATTCATCA
>NYVM01000099.1 GCA_002684605.1 Candidatus Pelagibacterales bacterium
AAAGCAGATAGGCCTGATGGAAGGCCCGATGAAGTTTTAGAAGAGATTTTTGATTTATTTATTGCATTAGATGCAAATGAGGCTCAATTAGATTTTCCAGTATTATATGCCTCAGGTAGAGACGGTTGGTGTGTTGAAGATTTAAAAGACACTCATGAAAACCTTCACCCATTAATGAATCTTATTATTAAACACGTGGAGCCACCTAAGACAGATAAAGACCTACCATTTGCTATGTTAGTTACTTTATTAGCATCTGATCCATATTTAGGAAGATGCTTAATAGGAAGAGTGGAACAAGGGTCCGCAAAAGTTAATGATACCGTAAAATCTATAAATCTAAACGGTGAACAAATTGAGAGTGGTAGGTTAACTAAATTACTTAAGTTTGAAGGTATAGAAAAAGTTGCAGTAGACCAAGTAAACCCTGGAGATATTATTTGTGTTGCAGGATTAGCTAAAACTTCTGTTGCTGATACAATATGTGAAACTTCATTGGATACTCCAATGAAATCTACTCCTATAGATCCACCTACTATGGCAGTTACTATTACAGTAAACGATTCACCTTTTGCTGGAACAGAAGGAAAAAAAGTTACCTCCACTGCAATTAGATCGAGATTATTAGCTGAAGATGAAACAAATGTTGCTATAACTTTTGCTGAAAGCGAAACTAAAGATGCATTTGAAATAGGTGGAAGAGGAGAATTACAATTAGGTGTATTAATAGAAACTATGAGAAGAGAAGGCTTTGAATTAACAGTTTCACGGCCTAAAGTACTTCTAAAGCTAGATGAAAATAATAAAACTATTGAGCCTATTGAAGAAGTAATAATTGATGTAGATGAAGAATATGTAAGTACCGTTGTAGATTCTATGAATAAAAGAAAATCTGAGATGCAAGATATGAGAGCTTCAGGTGCAGGTAAGACCCGCTTAACATTTTACGCACCTTCAAGAGGGTTGATTGGATATCAAAGTAAATTTCTAACTGACACAAGAGGAACAGGCGTTCTTAATAGATTATTTCATTCTTATGCCCTTTATAAAGGAGATATTACTGGAAGAAGATATGGCGCTTTAATTTCAACAGATCAGGGTAAAGCTGTAGCATTTGCAATATGGAAACTTCAAGAACGTGGCACAATGTTTGTTAGTCATAATACAACAGTTTATAAAGGTATGATTGTGGGAGAACACTCACGTGATAATGATTTAGATATTAATGTTCTAAAAGGTAAACAACTAACAAATATGAGAGCTTCCGGAACTGATGAGGCTGTTGTATTAGTTCCACCAAGAATAATGTCTTTAGAAGAAATGATGGCTTATATTAATGAAGATGAACTACTAGAGGTTACTCCATTAAGCTTAAGACTGAGAAAAAGATTTTTAGATGCTAAAGATAGAAAAAAAAGTACTAAATAATTTCTTTCTGCTATAGTTTGCATGTAGATAAATTATATTTTGGAGATAAATCATGGAAAATAAAAATACAAATTTTTTACAACCATTAATAAATTTTATTGAAATAATTGCTAGTAATTTTGGCACATTACTCGTTAAAACATTTCATTATTTTGCTTTATTTCTAATTGGTGCAGCTATAGTATGGGCTGCCTCTGTTGAATTTTTAGGTATGATGGGAAAAGGTTCAGCATCTATTGAAGATATTTTATTATTATTTATATATTTAGAATTAGGTGCAGTAGTAGGAATATATTTTCAAACTAATCATATGCCTGTAAGATTCTTGATATATGTTGCAATAACAGCCCTAACTCGTTTATTACTAGAACTAGTTTTTGACTGGCATAATATTGCATATGTAAATATTATTATAGTTTGTGGTGGAATTTTATTACTAGCTGCAAGTATATTAGTTCTAAGATATGCATCATATCATTATCCTTCTAAATAAATCAGCTTAATACTAAATCGGTTTCCGGATCTATAAAGTAGAATTTTAGACTATCAAAATACAAAGTTATTGTCTTACCATTTTGAATAGATTGGTTAGGTAAAACTTTTCCACAAACTTGAGAATTATTTATGGAAAAATAAACCATAGTTTCCATACCTAGTGGTTCTACTATATTAAGTTTTGCATTAATTTTTAGAGAATGTTTTTGTTTATTTTCAGAAATATGTTCAGGCCTAATTCCTAATATAATAGTTTTATTAACATTATTAAAAAGTACTGCTTTCTTTTCTTCTGGTATATTTAAAACGATATCATCAGTAATTTGTATATAAAGCCCTTCTGAACCTTTTTCTAATTTACATGAAATAAAATTCATCGCAGGCGCACCTATAAAACCAGCTACAAAACCTGTAGTTGGGTTATTATAGATTTCATCTGGTGTTCCTATCTGCTCAATTTTACCATTTTTCATTACAACAACTCTATCCGCTAAAGTCATAGCTTCAACTTGATCATGTGTTACATATACTGTTGTAGTATTTAAATGCTGATGAACTCTTTTAATTTCAATTCTCATTTGTCCACGCATTTTTGCATCTAAATTACTAAGGGGCTCGTCAAATAAAAATACTTTAGGATTTCTTACAATAGCTCTTCCCATAGCAACTCTTTGTCTTTGTCCACCCGATAACTGTTTTGGACGCCTATCTAACAATTCAGATATACCTAAAACTTGAGCAGCTTCATGAACTCTAACTTTAATATCTTCTTTACTAAATTTTCGTAA
The DNA here is from genome assembly GCA_002684605.1 of Candidatus Pelagibacterales bacterium. Next base: position 2,712 of record NYVM01000099.1, read on the forward strand.
CCTTAAACCAAAAGACATGTTTTCAAAAACTGTCATATGTGGATATAAAGCATAACTTTGAAATACCATTGCTATATCTCTATCTTTAGGAGGAATATCATTTACTTTATTATTTTCTATAAAAATTTCTCCTTTCGTAATATCTTCTAAGCCAGCAATCATTCTTAACACAGTACTTTTTCCGCAACCCGATGGGCCAACTAGTATTACAAATTCTTTATCTTTAATTGATAAGTCAATTCCACTAACCACTTCTGTTTTGTCAAAAACTTTTTGTAAATTTTTTATTAATACTTCCGCCATAATATTATCCTTTAGTTGCACCTGACGTTAGACCAGCAATATAATAATCCATTAAGAAAGCATATATTATAACAGGAGGAGCTGCAGCTAGTAATGCTCCCGACATTAGTGGCCCCCAATTAAAAACATCTCCTTTAATTAAAGTAGTTACAGTACCCACTGTTAATACCATTTCACTTTCACTATATATAAATGCTAATGGATATAAAAAACCAGCCCAGGAAACCGTAAAAGCAAAAATGGTTGCTGCAATTAATCCTGGCATTGCAACAGGTATAAATACTTTCCATAACATTTGCATATGATTAGCTCCATCGATAAGAGCCGCTTCGTCAATTTCTTTTGGTATAGAAGAAAAATAGCCAATCATAAGCCAGGTACAAAAAGGTACACTTAAAGTAGGATATACTAATACTAAAACCCAATAACTATTTAATAGTCCTAACCATCCAACAATTTTAAAGAGAGGTATAAATAATAATGTTTCTGGAACTAAATAGGTTAGGAATATTCCCGTCGCTAAAACACCTGAACCCCAAAACTTTAATCTAGATAAAGAATAAGCTGCCAAAACACTAATAATCATAGTTATAATTACTACACATACGGTAACAATAATTGTATTTTTAAAAAAAGTAAGGAATGGAGTCTCAGTAAATAAGTATATATAATGTTTTAATGTAATTCCCTGTTCTATTAACCAAGGATTAGAAGCCATTTCAGCTATTTCCTTATTAGTCTTTAAGGAAGTTATAAGCATATAATAGGGAGGAAACAAAAAAAATATTACAAAAATAATTAAGCTACTATAGGCTGCTATTAAAGCCCATCTTCTATTAGAATGAACACTATTTTTAATATTTAAAATATTATTTTTCATTTTAAACTTCCATTGCTCTTTTTCTTACACTTCTTAATATTATGAATGCAAGAGTTCCTAATATAGGAAACATGAAAAGAGATACTGCAGCACCCAGAGGAATATCACCAGATTCAATTCCTACCCTAAAAGCATAAGTAGCAAATAAATGTGTTGTATCTATTGGGCCACCTCTAGTTAAAACTCTAACAATGTCAAAATTAGCAAAAGTAACAATTATTGAAAATAATATTGTAATAGAAATAATATTTTTCATCATAGGTAATGTTATATAATATAATTTTTGCCTATAATTTGCTCCATCAATAGATGCAGCTTCATATAAATCTGCAGGAATAGACTTTAATGCTGCTAAATACATAATAAGGAAAAATGGAGCACCTACCCAAATATTTACTAATATAATTGAAAACCTTGCCCAGAAAGTTTCGCTAAGCCAAGGTATGGCTGGGAGAGATATCTTTACTAAAAACCAGTTAATAGCACTATAAGTAGGTTCAAATAACCACCACCAACCAAGGGTTGAAAGTGCCGGTGGTATAACCCAAGGAATTAATAACATTCCTCTCCATTTTCTTTGGCCTTTACTTGGTATAGCGTTGATAGAATGGGCAGCAATAAATCCTATTAGTGCTTTAAAAAAGACAGCCACTAATGCAAAAAATATTGACTGCTGTACTACTAACCAAAAAGTTTCTCTCTTAAATAAAAATAAGTAATTTCCAATTCCCACAAATTTTGTCTCTGCTTTATTTAGCATTGATAAAAATATAGCATATATAAAAGGGTAAATTATGAGGCATAAAACCATTAATATAAGAGGTAAGCACATAAAAAAAGCAATTCGAGGCTTTTGTCTTAACCATAAATATAAAGAGCTAAATTTCATTATCCTCTCATAACACCTTCTAATTCATTTTCAGCCCATCTTATTGCTTTTTTTAATGAATGCCCTTTAGCCGTTACTCGAGCAGTTAAATTTGCTATTATATATTGTGTAGTTATTTGAGATGCTATTTCTGGTGGGGCAGGATATCCTGGTGCTACAGGTATTTCATCACCCTTCATTGGGTAATTATACAAAACTCCATCAGGAGGACTAGCTTCTATCCACGTTTTATTTTGATTAAAATGAGATATTATTAAAGGTATATCATACCCTTGAGACGCTTTAACACATGCATCTATAACTGGACGTTCAGCCATATACCTTAGCAGATCCTTAGCAGCAGACTTATTTTCGGCAAAATCCCATAGTCCCCAATATTGAGAATTATCTGAACGATACCTTCCCTTAGGGCCCCTAGGCACATCATGATGCCACAACTTATTAGCTACATCAGGATTATCACGTTTTGCAACAGCCCATGCACTTGCTGGGTTAAATATCGCAGATCCCTGTCCAGAGATTATCCAACGATTATTAGAAGAATCATCCCACGCATAAATACTTTTTGGCATAAACTCTGTTAATTTACTCATATATTCTAGCACTTGCCTTACTTCGTCAGAGTCTACAGTAATTTCTCCATTTTTATTTACAAGTTCTGCTCCATATGACGTAAATAAAGCACTAAGCCAACGGCTATCCGCAGTAGCCCCAATTGTAGCTCCAAAAGGCTTTCCCACTTTATATAATTTTTCAGCGGCTAATAAAAAGGCATCCCAATTCCAATTATTAACAGCACTAGAATCCCTATTCTCATTCCCAGGAAATAACGTTTGAAGATCTATACCTGCATGTTCTTTAAATAAATCAAAACGTGAAACCATAGAGTCAAAAAAAGAACCAGTTGGCGCTGGTGAACCTCTCCAGTGCCCATCTAAATGAGCATAAAATTTTGCTGAATCTAATAAAGGTCCGTGTTTATTAATAATATATTCCACAACATCATCAAGAGGCTCCAATCTATGTCTAAACATTGAACAATACCAAGTTGGTTGAGAAAAAATATCATGGCCAGTTTTTGCTCTAGATTCTGCTTGAGCTGTTAATAGTAACTTATTTCCAATAGAAGTAATAAAATCAACTTTTACTTCAACCCCGTTTTTTTCTCCCCAATCAACTATAATATTTTCAAGAACATCGTTAGCTCCAGGAATCCAATGATCCCAAAGTCCCAATAAAAGCCTACCAGCAGAGTGCGAGGTTTTTACGTAGGGAGCAGCTATAGCATATCCTCCGGTAGCACTTAGACCTTTAATAAATTTTCTTCTGTGTAAGTAATTTTTTTTCAAACTTAACCCTCCCCTTCTTTTAGATTAATTTGATATACTTTATAATTAAGTTATTTATCTTAATAGTAATTTAGTAAAATATACAAATCATATTTACAAAGGAATAAAATAAAAATGAATAAAATTGAAGGAGGATGTTTATGTGGAAAAATAAAATATTATAGTAAATTAGACCCATTATTTACTACCGTATGCCACTGTTCACATTGTCAAAAACAATCAGGAACAGTTTTTTCTATTATCATTGGTGTGAATAGAAAATCTCTACATATTAGCGGAGATTTAAAATGTTATGAAGATATTGGCAATAGTGGAAAACCCGTATATAGGAAATTTTGTGGTAATTGTGGATCTCCCATTATAAGCGATGTAAGTGCAGTTCCTGATTTATTGTTTATTAAAGCTGGTACAATAAATAACATAAAGGCTCTTAAACCAACAAAAGAAATATGGACAGATCATAAACTAGATTGCATAATTATAAATGGCATCAAAGAAAAATATAAGACGGATGGAAAATAAAATGACTTTCTTAAAATGTAAGTATTACCTGATCACTACTATTTTTTTATTTTCTAATATTCATGCAGCAAATTCAGATAACAAAATCACTTCACTAAAAGAACTATTAAAAGAAGAGAACTTAAAATCTGAAGTGGGAAAATTACACTATTTAGCAAATTTTTCATTACGATGTGGCAGCTTATTTGAAGCAATAAATGAAGTAACTCCTAATATAAATATATTGAATGCTGCTATTAACTTGCAAAGAGGAGCATCAATTACAGCGATTATGATTAAAAAAAATAATCCAGATCAAATAGACCAGGAAATTCAGAACCTTATTACTAAAGTAGTAATAAATTATAGAAATTTAATTAATATAAATAAAGATACTAATGGAGAATATATTAAAGGCTCTAATTTATTAGCTGATGATTTAGAAATTTGTAAAAAATTTATACCTAGGGCTTATAGATTTTTAGGAAATAATGGGTTCAAATTAAAAAAATAATTATTTCTAAATAATAATTTCAATTAAAAATGGGCCATCTTTTCTTATTCCAACATCAAGAACTTTTAAAAGGTTTTCACAGTTATTAACTTTTATACCTTCTACCCCCATACCTTTTGCCACATTTACCCAATCTATATAAGGTCTATCTAAAGTTAGCATATCTTCAGCTTTAGGTCCTGGATTTTGAACTCCAACATTTACAAGCTCTCCCCGTAATATTTCATATGTACGATTAGCAAATATTAAAATAGTAATATCTAAATTTTCTCTCGCCATTGTCCATAAAGATTGAACTGTATACATTCCACTTCCATCTCCCTCTAGCAAGACTACTTTTCGATCCGGGCATGCTATTGCCGCACCAATGGATACTGGCATGCCATATCCTATAGCCCCTCCTCTATTATTCAGCCAATCATGAGGTGGAGCGCCAGCAGTTGCAGGAAAAAAATCTCTTCCTGTTGTGACAGATTCATCTACAACTATAGCATTTTCTGGAAGAGTTGCTCCAATTGCCATAGCTAATTTTTCTTTACTGATACTTCCGCTTGGATGTTCTGGCCTCTTAGATGATGCTATATAATTAGGAACTTCATTTAATGCTCCTAATTCCATGGCTAAATCAGTTAAAGCTGAAACAATATCTTCATCTACTTCAACCAAATTTATTATAGGAACATTCTCTTTATATAATAAGCTTGGTTTATTAGGATATCCAAAAAATGCTACAGGCGGTTTAGATGCAACTAATACTAATTGTCCTGCTTTTTCTAACATATCTAATGCTCTGTCCACTACTCCAGCCCCAGGAATTCTAAGCATATCTAATCGGCCTGCACCTCTAGATAACCTTGCATTTGCAGCTTCTGTAATAATTCCACAACCTGTCTTAGATGAAATTTTTCCTGCTAGTAAAGTAGCTTCCTCTGTTAAAGCTCCTCCTCCTAAAATAAGAGTAGAATAGTTACCATTAGTTAAAAATTTTGCTACTTTTTTTATAGTGGCTTCATCAATTTTATTTCTGGTATCCCTATATTTTGCTTTAACAATATCTCCTCCTTCACCCCATGCTGTATCTGCAGGTAAAATTAGTGAGGCTATTTTTCCAGGAGCTTTTTTTGCAACCTCTATAGCTTCAGCTCCATCTTTAGATACATCCGTTGATTTTATAGATGTCTTTACCCAGTGAGACATAGGATGAGCTATTGCCTCAATATCTGAAGTTAAAGGAGACTCAACTTTTAGGTGTTGTAAAGTATGCTGCCCTATTATATTAACCATTCCTGAATGGGCTTTTTTTGCATTATGAATACTAGCTAAAGCATTAGCTAATCCAGGACCTAAATGTAGCAACGTAGAGGCTGGTTTTCCGGACATTCTATAATAGCCGTCTGCAGCACCAGTTAATACACCTTCAAATAGTCCTAATACGCATCGTATCCCAGAAACTTTATCAAGAGCTCCAACAAAATGCATTTCGGATGTTCCAGGATTTGCAAAACAAACATCTACATCATTATGTACAAAGGTTCTTACAAGACTTTCGGCACCATTTATTTTAGTTTTAACCTTCATATTACTATTCATTTACCTTTATAATATTTTTAGAGAGATTAGAGCATTTTTTAGAACAATATTTTACAGATTTCCAGTTTAATCTCCATTTTTTTCTCCATGTAAATGGTCTATTACAAATAATACATATTTTCTCAGGCAGGTCATATTTCTTCATATTATATATTACTAATTAATTTTTATTTTGCATCAGCAATTTCTCTTTTTGATGCTTGAGTTAAAAGAGCTGCATCTGCTGATATGGTTCCTAAATCATATCCCATATTAAATCTTTCTTTAACAGTTTTTCCATCAGGGCAATGAATACCTGTTTTAATATCTTTTTTTATACAAGTTTCAACAATATAACTTAAACAATCTTCTACTTCCTTTTCATATGTTCCAGGAGTATATCCCATAGTAACTGCTAAATCACTTGGACCTATATATACTGCGTCTAATTCCTCTACAGATAGAATTTTATCTAGATTATCTACAGCTTCTGATGTTTCAATCATAGCAAAATTTAATAAGGTATCATTAGCATGATGAAAATAATCATCACCTCCATACATTCTAGCTCTAATTGGGCCAAAACTTCTATTTCCTCTAGGTGGATATCTGCAGGCAGTCACAAATTTTTCACACTGCTCTTTTGTGTTTATCATAGGACATATTATTCCATAAGCTCCTGCATCCAAACACCTCATAACCATACTTGGCTCATTCCATGGAACTCTGACCATTGGAGTTATATTATAACCTGATATAGCTTGCAGCATTTCAACTACTTTTTGATAACCAACTAAGCCATGTTGCATATCTATTGTAATACTATCAAAACCCGAAGCCGCCATAATTTCAGAACTAAATGTATTTGCTATAGAAGACCAGCCATTAATAATCTTTTGACTATTCTTCCAAGCTTCTTTAATACCATTTTTTTTCATTACTACCCTTTTCTATAAATGCTAGAATTTATGCTAGCATAAAAAAAATTATGTACCACAAAATGTTTGGGTTACCATCTGATTGTCCTTAGGTGGCATTTGATATTCTTCAAATTCTTTTTGATCATTAAAAGGCTTTGAAAGAATTTTATTTAGAGAATTAAATAAAGAAAAATCTCCCTCTAAAGCTTTATTTATCATTTCCTCAATTCGATGATTTCTGGGGATGTAAGCGGGATTAATATTTTTAATAAAGTCAAAAGTATTATCATTCTTTTCTTTTTCAAAAGATAAACGTGTTTTCCAATTACTTAGCCAATTATTAATATCCTTAGAGTTTGAAAAATGTTTTATAAACTTATTATATAAACTTTTATCTTCTTGTATGACTAATGGACACAAGTCTCTAAAAGTTATAGTAAAATCTGATTTGCTTGTTTCCATTTGTATTAATAAAGAATTAATAAGTTTATCATCATTTTCTTTTTTAGTTTGTAATCCTAATTTATTACTAAATAATTTTAGCCATTCTTCCTTATACAAATCAAGAAATTTATCAACTGCATTCTGCGCTAATATCATAGATTTTTTTTCATCCTTATGAATTAGCGGAAGTAAAGAAGAAGCTAAACAAGCTAAATTCCATTGAATAATTTCTGGTTGATTCTTATAGGAGTATCGTCCACTTTGGTCTATAGAACTAAAAACTTTATTTGGATCATATTCATCAAGAAATGCACACGGACCATAATCTATTGTTTCTCCATATATTGAAGTATTATCTGTATTCATAACTCCGTGGATAAAACCTACAGACATCCATTTAGAAATCAAAATGGCTTGCCGCTTAATAACTTCTTTGAGTAAATTTATATATGGGTTATCACCTTCTTGACATGTAGGATAATGCCTTTGAATAATATAATCTGCTAAAATTTTTAAAGAATCTATATCCTGCCTTGCAGCAAAATACTGAAATGTCCCAACTCTAATATGACTATGTGCTACTCTAGTAAGAATTGCACCTGGAAATTCTTGTTCTCTATAAATTTTTTCACCTGTAGAAATAGCAGAAAGAGCCCTGGTAGTCGGAATATTTAGATTGTTCATAGCTTCACTTAATATATATTCTCTTAGTATAGGCCCCAACCAGGCGCGCCCATCACCCATCCTTGAAAAAGGTGTTGGACCACTTCCTTTAAGTTGTATATCTCTTCTATATCCATTATTATCAATTACTTCACCTAAGAGAATAGCCCTTCCATCTCCTAATTGTGGAACCCAATTACCGAATTGATGGCCTGCATAAGTCATAGATATAGGATTAGAACCATTTGATAATATATTCCCTGAAAAAAAATCATTACATTCTTTCGAATTTAAATTAATACCTAGATCATTAGCTAATATTTTATTAAATTTAATTAAATTAGGAGATTTGACTGGAGTAGGTTTTACGTTAACATAAAATTTATTTGGCAACCTTGAAAAACTATTATCAAATTTGATATTATCAATATTATTTGGTGAAATTTTCACTATATAATCCAAATCAAAAATAATTAATAAATAATACTACTTTTTTATTAATAATATTCTATATTATCAATGAACGCTAGGTGCGCCCTATAATTTTAATTTTTAAAGTTAATATTATGTTATTTAGTAAACCAATTATATAAATATATTGATAAGCCTATGCAAAAAAATGATTTACTAAAGAAATTTATAAATACTAGAAAAAATAGTATTAGAATCTGTAAAAACTTAGAAATAGAAGACTATGTTGTGCAACCTAGTGAAGAAGTAAGCCCTATAAAATGGCATTTAGGACATACCTCATGGTTTTTTGAAGAAATGATACTATTAAAGTATATTAAAAAACTAACTCGTTATAACAAACAATATAAAACTATATTTAACTCCTATTATAAATCTGCAGGAGACCACTGGAAACAAGGCTTAAGAGGTCAACTTTCGCGTCCTACAGTTAACGAAGTTATTAAATATAGGAAATATGTAGACCTAAAAATTAAAAAAGTTCTTGAGTCAACGACTAATAATAAACTCAATTTTTTAATTGAATTAGGGATAAATCATGAAGAGCAACATCAAGAATTAATGCATATGGATATTAAATATATCTTTAATACTAACCCTCATAAAATAAAATATATAAAAAGTAAGATTCCAAAAAGAAAAATTAATGATAAACAATGGGAAACTTTTGAAGGTAATATATATAAAATTGGTCATGAAAAAAAAGATTTTTCATACGATAATGAACAACCTATGCACAAAGTTTATATTCAACCTTTTAAAATTCATAAACAGTTCGTAAGTAATAAAGACTATGTCCATTTCATAGAGGATGAAGGTTATTCCAAGCCTGCTTTATGGCTAAGTAAAGGCTGGGACTGGATTAAAGAAAAAGATATCATTAAACCAGAATATTGGTATAAGAAAGATAATAAGTGGTATGAATTCACACTGCACGGATTACTACCTATTAATGATAACGCTCCTGTGTCACATATAAGTTATTATGAAGCATCAGCATATGCAAAATGGAAAAGTTGTAGATTACCAACAGAAGAAGAATCCGAGATATACCTTAAAAACCCAGAAATAAATAAAATAAGGAATAATAAAAATATTTATCAAGCATATGATACTGATATCGCAACTAATAACTTGTGGTGGTGGACAAAAAGTCACTATTCAGCATATCCAGGGTACATAGCTTTTAATGGTGATATTGAAGAATATAATGAGAAATTTATGAATGGACAATTTATACTAAAAGGTGGGTCAATTGTTACACCAGATAAACATCATAGACCTACATATAGAAATTTTTATGAACCCCATCAACGTTGGATGTTTTCAGGAATAAGGTTAGCGAAGGATATGAAATGAAGATTACAAACTTATCATTAACAAATAAGAAAGATAAATTAAATACAAAAAGCTCTTTTTCAGAAGATGTAGGCTATGGATTAAGCTTAAAAAATAAAGCTATATCATCAAAATATTTTTATGATGATATAGGATCAAAATTATTTCAGAAAATTACTAAACACTCTGACTATTATCCAACAAGAACAGAGACTGAAATACTAAATACCATTAAAGATAAGTTGCCAAAGTTAATAAAATTAAATGAAATTGATATTATAGAATTAGGCCCAGGAGACGGCACAAAAGGTAAAATCATAATAGATGGATTTTTAAAAAATAATTATAAAGTTAACTATTATCCAATTGATATATCAAAAAAAGCCTTACAGCTATTAAGTAAGAATTTACCACCTAATAAAAATTTATTTATACATGGTATAATAGGAGAATACTTAGAAGGATTAAAATTTATAAAAAAAGAATCTACAAACATACAATTGGTACTTTTTTTAGGATCTAGTATAGGAAACTTTAATACGAAGCAATCAAAAAAATTTCTAACAAATGTTTACAAAAATATAAACAACCATAGTTATTTATTTACTGGCTTTGACCTCAAGAAAAATTTATCTATTCTAAATAAAGCTTATAATGATTCTAGTGGCTTAACTAAGAAATTTAATTTAAATTTATTAACTAGAATTAATAAAAGCTTAAAAAGTGACTTTAATTTAAAAAACTTTATACATTTTGGCACTTATAACCCTGTGCTAGGTGCGATGGAAAGTTACCTAATATCCTTAGTTAAACAAAATATACATATTAAGGAATTAAATAAAAATTTTAAATTTGAAGTATTTGAAGCCATACATCTAGAATACTCTTTTAAATATTCTAAAGATAACATTGCTGATTTATCAGCAAGCTCTGGATTTACAATAGTTAAAAATTACACTGATTCAAAAAAATATTTTATAGATTCTGTTTGGAGAAAAATTTAATAATATTAATTTTATTTTTTAGCATTTGATAAATAAGTGTGTATATTTTCTATCTCTTTTTCTGTAAATTTACTACTAAATGAACCCATCATGGTTCCTGCTCTTCCATTCATTACAATCATTTTGAATGTATTCATCTCTAATTTAGTTCCAATAATATTTGGAGCTGTTCTTTTATGGCAAGTAGCACAACTTCTATTGAAAAGTTTTTCTCCTAAAACCTCGTCAGCTAGAGAAGTTAAAGGAAAAAAGTATAATAATATTAAGAAGACTTTTACTACATACATATTTTTCTCTGTTTCTTAAGTTTATTCTTTGGCTTTTTTAAAAATTTCAGCGGTGAAAAACACTCCTATTAAAACTAATGTGTGTGCTAGTGCTGAAGGTCCAAACACAGATAAAGATCCAACCCACATAGTAAAAATGAATGACCACATAAATGCTAAAGTTGTCATGAATTGAAACTGTACAATTTTTGGTAAGTTTCTTAGTGGGTTTACATTTGTACTCATTACTAAGTTATAAGACTGTTTAATCATAATATTTTCCTCTTATCATTTTATTTACTTAAAGTACGATTATAATATATTTATAGATTAGTTTTATTAATAAGATTTTTTAAATCATTAACCGTTATAGCTATCATTTAAATTTATAGAAGGTTTATTAGGACTACTATTTTTTTTAACTGATGTACGTTTTTTACTTTTATTAACTTTTTTAAAGGACTTATTTTCTCCTCGTTTTGCAAAGCTTGAGCGTGAGTTTCTTTCTTCACTATCTCTTCTTGGTCTTCTTTCCTCAAATTTTCCTTTTGGCTTATCT
>NYVM01000100.1 GCA_002684605.1 Candidatus Pelagibacterales bacterium
AGCTCTTCTTGCTGCTGCTGACGCTTTAGGGAATGGTATTAATGTTATTTCAGGTGGTTTAAACGTAGCCGTTACAGCTGACATGAACATGACTACATTACAAAGTGTAATCAACAAAGTATATAACGTTACAGGTAACGTAACTTATACAAATGCATTAACAACAGCTCAAACTGCTGTATCATTTGATAAGTTAACATCTGCTGCTGATATATCTGTTGAACAAAAAGGTGCATATTCATTTGCTACTTTAAGTAGTGCAAGTGATATTTGGTTAGGTGATGACAACTCTGATGATGTTTCTTCAGTTGACTTAAGTGCATTAACTACAGTTGACAACGTAAACACTGGTGAATCTGATGCGGTTTCTACTGCAGATGGTGTTGTGTTTGATCAAGCTACTTCTATTGATATGGGTGCTATGGCATTCTATACTGGAGGTAATCTTACTTTTACTACTAAAACAGGTGGTACATTAGATATTGCTGCATTAACTGATACTAACTCTGCTGGTACATTAAATCCATTTACTTTAACAGTAACTGGTCCAGCTTCATTAACTTTAACAAAGCTTAAAGGTGATGATAGAGGTACTGACGAAGGTGCTGTATCTGTTTCTAAAGTTGCTACTTTCTCAATTACTGGATTTGGTGGTGATGTTACTGTAGGAGCTAAAGTTAACGATGCAACAATTAATGATGCAACTGAAGACTTAGTTATTTCAAGTGCTTCTGATTTAGAATCTTTAACAGTTGAAGGAGCTGGCGCATACGGTAAGTATGTTGATAACTCTGCAACTGCTGCAAACAAATTAACTTATGGTTATGCTGCTGCACTTTTAGATTTAACTATTCCAGCTGCTGCGGATGATTTAACATCTCTAACACTAACAGGTAAGTTCGGAACTGTAAATGCAACGGGTCAAGCTAACTTAGCTACTGTAACTGCTAATGCAGCTATGGAAAGCCTTACGTTATCTACTGCTCCTGATTTAAGTACTGTAGCTTTAACTGGATCAACTATTAACAGTGTAACTGTTACTGGAACTGGTCTTGCTGCTACTACTTTAGATTATACTATGAAAAGTACAGCTGCTGCAACGCCAGTTGCTTACGGTTCATTAAGTGTAACTGATAACTTAGATATGACTTCATTAACATCTAGTGTTGATGACGCAGCTACTTTAGCAATTACAGGAAATGATAAGTTAACAGCTCTTTCGTTTACAAAGTTAAACTCAATTGGAACTGGCTCAACGACTTCATCTGCTAACATATATGATAATGATTTAACTGCTGTTAAGTCAACTAACACATATGATGCATCTCTAACTGCTGCTTTAGCTCACACTACTTCTGATACTGGATCATTTGATAACGGTACCTCAGGTATGGGTGGACTTCAGACTTATTTAGATGCAATTGCTGCTGCTACAAGTGCTGTAACAAGTGCTGTATTCTATGATGCTGTAACAACTGAACTTACTGGTGCTGAAGATGCTGCTAATGATGTAACTACAACTCCAGGTGATGCGGCTACTCTAAACACTGCTTCTTGGTCAGATACTGCTATGGCAGCTTCTGCTGAAGATGCAGATCAGCACTTTGCGGTTCTTTATTTAAGAGATACGTCTGCTGATTCATCGACTACTTATGCTAGCCAAGTTGTAGATAACCAAGCAATATCTTATTCATTCCAAACTAATAGAAGTGGAACAACTCTTGTTGATACAGATCTAGGTACGAATGAAGGATATACAGTTACTTATGCTACTGGTCTAACTATTAATGCAAGAGATGGTCAAACTTATACATCTGCTGCGAATGGTGCTACAATTGAAACAGTTGATGATATTAAGGATTACTTAAACGGTCAGACTACTACTGCTGCTGCTGGAACAACTATTACAGCTTCTAGAGCAGGTGGTGAGCAGACTTACTATACAGTTAACTATTTAACTATTTCTGGTTCTGCTGGTGCTGTTGCTACTGCTGGTGCAGCAGGTCAGGTTAATGCTACTTTTGGTTCTAACCTATCAGATGGTTCAGTTACTTTATCACACACATTTGGTGCTGCGTTTACTGAAGCTGATCTTGCAAGTGCGTTAATGGCAGATATTGATGCTACTAACCTTTGGAATGCTGCGTCAGTTACTACTGCAGATGGTAGAGCTAACAGATTTGTAGTTACTGCTAATATTTCTCAAACAGGATATGGTACTGTGGATGTATCTCCATTAGCACCAAACCCACCAAGTTTAACAATTCTTGCATATAACAACGGAAGTACGACTGTTCAATGGTCTCCAAGTTCTTTTGTAGGTGCAGGTAAAACATTTGGTGCTACATACTCAGCAATGGATATGAATGCGGATGCAATTAGAAACTTAAACGGTACAAATACAGGTAGTGCGAGTGGTGTTGTAGATCTTTATGTAGACTCTTCAGCAAAAGCTGGTCTTTCTGTAAGATTGAAAAATACTGGTACTGTTGCATTTGGATCAACTGTAGCAATGGCATTATATAGTGTATCTAGTGCGAGTGCAAGTAATACTGCAATTGTAACAGATAGTACTGTAGCTTCGACTGCAGGTCAAGGTTTATTAGCTGATGGAACTAATATAATTTCATCTTCTTTAAATTCAGCGACTAGTGGTTCTTCTTCTACAGCAACAACTTACTGGGTAGCTTCTTATGCTTCAGTTGGCGATGGTGATCCAACGACTTCTGATCCAACTACAGCTGCTGTAACTTGTGATAGAACATCTTGGTTAGGATAATTTAGAATTATCGTAAACAAAAAATGTTTAATATTAAAACCCCTCCTTTGTGAGGGGTTTTTTTATATTTGTGTATGCTTAATTCTGTTAGAAAATTATATTTTATTTTATTAATTATAGCTCCACTTTCTCCAAGATTAGGAGCAGTGGACAGAGTTGCAGCAGATTGGCTATTTTATGCTTTTGCAGGATTTTTTGGTATAGTCGCAACAGCTTTTTTTAACCATAAAATTTTTGATAGAATAAAGGATAAAAAATTTTTCTACCCATTAGTATTTCATGCAGCTTTATTGTTAATTGCAACTATATCAATAATTTTCGCCTTAAATAAAGTTGAATCTTTTGTTACACTAATTAAGCTATTTATAATTTTTATAAACCTGTATGTCATATATACACTTAGGGTTTATAAAATCAACTTGAATTTTATATTATTCCCTGTGCTTGTTTTGTTTACAATAGAGATAGGTTCATCTCTTTATCCATTATTTATTGACATACTTCCTGTTACAAAATTTGAATTTAATTATACCTCATATCTATTAGGAATTACTGCAAATAGAAATATTACAGCCGCATCTATATTGGTTAAGCTGCCATTAATAATGATTTTACTCAAAGAAAAATCTATGCTTGCTAGATTATTACTCTACGTATTGTTTTTCTTCTGTTTTATAAACATTTTATTCTTAAGTTCTAGAGCTGGGATTCTATCACTTTTATTTATTATTTTCTCAAAATTTATTTTTGATAATTATCAAAATATTAAAAATTTTAATTTAAAGAAGATTTTATCATCAAGTTCATTAGTTTTTATATTTATAGCCTCTTATTTATTTTTTAACTCTAATATTGAAAGTGGAAACCAGGTAAGTTTAAATCAAAGATTGGAATCAATTAATTTGCAAGATGAATCTGCCTCAATCAGAATAAGATTTTATAAACAGGCCTTAACTTATTTCATTCAAAAACCATTTACCCCAATTGGACTTGGAAACTGGAAATTATATTCAATTTATCTTGAGAAAGAAAATATTAGATCATATATTATACCGTATGTTGTTCATAATGATTTCTTGGAAATTTTAGTTGAAACCTCAATTATAGGTGTTTTAAGCTATATTCTATTTTTTATATCATTACTAGTATTATTACATGCCTCCTATAAAAAATTAACAAAGCATAAAAAACAGATTTATCTTTTATTTCTAGCTCTAATAGTTTATTTAATTGATTCTAATTTGAACTTTCCGTTTTACAGGCCTATTATGCAAATTAATTTAGCAGTAATTTCTATTTTAATCCTACACTACTATAAAAAAATTAACATTGATAATGAGTAGAATATTAAATTTTATTTTAGTTTTTCTTATGATTGTTGCTTGTTATGGATTGTCAAGAATGTTTGACTCTTATAGAGAGCAAGTTTTTCTTCTTCAAGCAGTAAACTCTGACGATTATAGTATAGACTCAGATGAGAAGTGGGCTGATATACAAAACTTGGAAGTAGAATTCCCTAATATAAGTGCTACGGCGGTTCCTCTAAAATCTATTCAGGCACAGTTTTTCCTTTATAATGATTCTGTAGATAAAGGTATTGAGATTCTTAATAAGAGCATATCTAATAAAGATAACCCTTATATTATGCTTTCTGAAGCTCTGAAAGCTAAGGTGTTTAACACCTATTCAATTATAGACAGTTCATATATATATGCAAGAAAAGCTTTTGAAGGCTTACCCAGAAATCCTTTTCACTACGCTGAGTTAACCAGAGCATTAAAATCTATAAATCAACCAGACAGTATAACTTACTTTTTCAAAAAAATTAAATACCCTTATGATGAAATGGTTTGGCGAGTATATTTAAATACAATGAGGGGAATGCAAAAAAATAAAGATTCAATTTTTCTAATAGAAACAGCTAATGAAGCATTAACTTTCGCAATAAATAAAACAGACCCTAATAATATTACACAAATAGCTGCCTATATGACAATACATGGAGAAAACAATGTATTAAATGCATTAGAAATGGAGGAAGAAGCTGCTGAACTCCTAAATGGGGACAACTTTTTATCTGCAAAGACATTCTACGAGAAACTATTAGAATTAGTTCCCTCTAATGTAATTTACAAAGAAAACTATGCTTTAATTCAGTTTAATCTAAAATTCTTTTCTGATGTTGTAACTTATTTAATGGAAGTTGAAAATCAAGGTCATAACCTGGATGGGATCCAAGAGTTTATGTTAGGAATATCAAATTATAATATAGGAAACAATTCAGAATCATGTAGTAGATTATTAAAGTCTTCACAATTAAATTTTGAGGAAGCTAATAATGCTTATAAAATTTTATGTAATATAAATCCATGACCTATATTTTAATATTTATATCAGCAATAATTCTGAACTTTTTTTTATCAAAGTATTTTATAAAAAAAAATATAGTTGATCATATTAATCATAGATCATCTCACAGTGGGATTGCAACAAGAAGTGGCGGTACAGTCCTTGTCTCTATAGTTTTTATTTATTGTACTACCTTATACTCATATGGACTTCAGCCATTTGATTACTCAATCTTAATACCTATTTTACTATTATATGCAACAGGTCTATATGATGATCTATATAAAGTTAACTATTCATTAAAATTTATTTTTCAAATTATTGTAGCAAAATATCTCATCGATCTTGGTTATGTAATAGACATATTTTCAATTTTTGGAAATGAATTTTATTTTTCAAGACAGATATCCCAAATTGTATCAATTATAGTTTATGTTACAATAATAAACGCATATAATTTTATTGATGGGATTGATTCCAACATACATTTAGAGACTATAAAAAACCTTCTCTTAATTTTATTCTTTTTTGAAATAAACCCATCATTTTTTGAACTAATAATTATTCTTTTGCTAATAATGTTAGCAAACCTGATTTTCAATTTAAAAAGTAAAGAAAAAGTGTTTATGGGAGATTCTGGAAGTTTAATTTTACCTATTCTCTTAATAGTGTTAATGTTTCAATCACCATTTAGTGGTGATCAAAATATAATTAAATATTTATTTTTAATTTTTTTGTATCCAATAACTGATCTGATTAGAGTAGTTATTATTAGATTAAAAAATAAAAAATCTCCATTTTTACCAGATAAAAATCATATTCACCATCTGATTAACAATAAAATAGAATCTCATTTAAAATCATCTATAATTATTTTTTCTATTGTTCTAATTTTACAATTAACACTAATTTTTCTAATATTTTAATTTATAACTATTTTTTAGTACTTTTGGTACTTAATGTTAGAAACTTTAATTACATCTAAAACTAGATTAAGACTTTTAATTAAGTTTTTTGTCTCTCAAGCTAACCATGGTTACTTAAATGGGTTAGCTAATGAAATGGGCGAGTCAACAAACTCTATAAGAAAAGAGCTTAATAGACTTTTTGATGCTGGTTATTTACAGAAAGTAAAAATTAATAATAAAATAGAATATAAAGCAAATATAAATCATCCGATGTTTGATACTTTACAAAAAGTAGTAAGAAAACATCTTGGTATTCAGGATATGATTGAAACAATTCTTGAAAAGATGGGGAAAATTGAAAAAATTATATTAATCGGAGATTATGCAAATGGAATTGATTCTGGAAATATTGAGACTGTTTTAGTTGGTGAAAACCTTAATATGGAATATATAATAAGTATTCAAGAAAAGGTCGAAAAATTAGTTAATAGAAAAATCAGCTTTTATCTAACTAGCAAATTTTTAGGTAAAAAACCATATATAATACTGTATGAAGAATAATGATATGAATTTTATTGAACATGATATAAGACCTTGGGGTGAGTATCATGTTATAATTAATGATACTAATTTTAAAATTAAGCAAATTAAGGTCTTGCCTAATAAAAGGCTATCATATCAGTTTCATAACGGTAGGGCAGAAACTTGGGTTATTATTAAAGGAAATGCTAGAGTAACAATTGAGGATGTTATTAATGATTATTCTGAGGGAGACACTATAGTTATCCCAAAAAGAGCTAAGCACAGAATTCAAAACATCTCTAAAAAAAATCTAGTTTTTATTGAAATTCAAACTGGAGATTATTTTGATGAGGATGATATAATAAGATTAGAAGATGATTATAATAGAATTAAATGAAGAAAAACGCAGTTATTGTTTCAGGATATTTTAATCCAATTCATAAAGGTCACATCGATTACCTAAACCTTGCTAAGTCTAGAGGTGATATACTTATTGTAATTGTAAATAATGACTATCAAAGGGAACTAAAAGGCTCTAAGGAATTCATGAAACAAGATGAAAGGGCTTTAATTATTAAAAACATTAAGTGTGTAGATAATGTTTATATATCTATTGATAAAGACAAAACTGTTATCAAAACAATTAGAGTAATTCATTCTGAAATGGAAAATAAATTTAATTTATTTTTTGCTAATGGAGGAGATCAAAATAATTCAACTATTGCAGAAGTAGATGTTTGTAATGAGTTAAAAATAGGTTTAATAGATAATTTGGGGAATAAAGTTCAATCTTCTTCATGGTTATTAAAATAGAGATTATATGAAAACAATTAATGTTACTTGTATTGGAGCAGGTTATGTAGGCGGCCCATCAATGGCAGTATTTGCTGAAAATTGTCCAGATATAAAATTTACAATAGTTGACAAAAATTCAGAAAAAATAAAAGCCTGGAATGGAGATATCAACAACCTTCCAATTTATGAGCCAGGTCTCAAGGAAATAATAGAAAAAACAAGAGATAAAAACTTATTTTTCTCAACTGATATTGATGAAGCAATATTAAATGCTGAAATAATTTTTATAGCTGTAAATACGCCAACCCTAACTGAAGGTCCAGGAGCTGGATTCGGAGCAGATTTAAGATATATAATTAGTTGTGCAGAGCATATTGCTAAAGTTGCTAAATCAGATAAAATCATTGTAGAGAAGTCTACAGTGCCAATTAAAACAGCCGAAAAACTTACTGAAGTATTGTCTAAGAATAATTCTAAAATTAATTTTGAAATATTATCTAATCCTGAATTCCTTGCTGAAGGAACAGCAATCGAAGACTTAAGAAATCCAGATAGAGTTTTAATTGGAGGTAATAATAGCAAATCAGGTCAAATTGCTGTTAAAACCCTAGTAGATATTTACTCAAATTGGGTTAAAAAAGAAAAAATCATCACGACTAATCTTTGGTCATCGGAGCTATCAAAATTAGCTTCAAATGCAATGCTTGCTCAAAGAATTTCATCTATTAATAGTTTGTCCGCATTATGTGATAAAACCGGGGCCGATATTAATGAAGTATCAAAAGCTATTAGTCTTGATCATAGAATTGGAAAATATTTCTTAAACCCCTCAGTTGGATTTGGAGGAAGTTGCTTTCAAAAAGATATTCTTAATCTAGTATATCTATGTAGGAACTATGGATTAAATGAAGTTGCTGAGTATTGGCATCAAGTTGTTAAAATGAATAATTATCAAAGATCTAGATTTTCAAAAAAAATAATTTCAAAATTAGGAAACAACCTGACAAATAAGACAATAACATTATATGGCTGGTCATTTAAAAAAGACACAAATGATTCAAGAGAGTCTTCATCAATTTATATTGCAATAGATCTATTAAATAAAGGAGCTAAAATAAATGTATATGATCCTCAGACTTCAAATGAAATCATTTTGAGTGATATTAAAGAATACTCTAGTAATCAATCAAACATAATAGACAGAATATCATTCATAGATAATCCTTATAAAGCTGCTAAAAATTCTAGCTGTGTCGGAATACTTACAGAGTGGGATGAATTTAAACTATTGAATTGGAAAAAAATTGAAAAAATTATGATTGATGAAAAATTTATAATTGATGGGCGTTATATGTTAAAAGATATAATTAAAGAAAAAATTACATACTTATGATTAAATTAATTTGTTTTGATTTAGATGGTGTATTGATTGAAGCTAAAAAAATACATTATGATGCTTTAAATGATGCTTTACCCCGAGAATACAAAATATCATGGGAGGAGCACTTAGCTAAATATGACGGATTAAAGACTAATGACAAGCTTAATCTACTTAAAAAAGAAAAAAATCTTAAGCAATCAGAATTTACAAAAATATGGAAAAGCAAACAGATTAATACTTTGTTACAGATTAAAAAAATAAAGAAGTCAGAAGAAATTATTAATGTATTTAAAAAGATTTCACAAGAGTATAAAATTGCTATTTGTTCGAACTCAATTAAACGAACAGTCTTAACTGCTTTGTCAAAGCTTGAAATCATTGAGTATGTTGATTTAATTATTTCTAATGAAGATGTAAATGTTAGTAAGCCTCATCCTGAAATTTACTGGAAGGCAATGTCATTCTTTGGTGTGGTTCCAGAAGAAACAATGATTTATGAGGACTCTCCCGTTGGACTTAAATCTTCATATGATTCAGGAGCTCATGTCAATAGAATTAAATCACCAGAGGACATTAATCTAAAATATATTATTAAATCATTAAAAAATACGAATATGAAAATTAAAACACCTAAGTGGAAGGACAGTAAACTAAACATACTAATTCCAATGGCTGGTGCTGGAACTAGATTCCAGAAAGCTGGCTATACGTTTCCAAAACCTCTAATTGAAATTCACGGAAAACCAATGATCCAATTAGTTGTAGAAAATTTAAATGTTGAAGCAAATTTTATTTTTGTTGTTCAAAAAGAGCATAGGGAAAAATATAACTTAGATTCATTATTAAAAATAATTACTAAAAACCCTAAAATCGTTGAAGTAAACAATTTAACTGAAGGAGCTGCATGTACTGCTTTATTAGCAAAGGAATACATAAATAATGACTCTCCATTGTTTTTTGCAAATTCCGATCAGTTTGTGGAATGGAATTCTAATGAATTTTTTTACAAAATGAATGAAACCTCTTTAGATGGATCAATAGTTACGTTTAAAGCTACACATCCCAAATGGTCTTTTGCAAAAGTTGATAAAAATAATATTGTAACAAAAGTAGCTGAAAAAAATCCAATTTCAGACAATGCAACTGTTGGGTTTTACTATTGGAAATCAGGTTCAGACTTTGTTAAATACGCTGAAAAAATGATTAAAAAAAATGATAGGGTAAATAATGAATTTTATGTTTGCCCAGTATTTAATCATGCAATCAATGATGATAAGCAAATTCTAGCCTATGAGATTGAAAAGATGTTTGGCCTTGGAACTCCTGAAGATTTAAATTATTTCATGAAACATTATGATACTAATTTCTCATAGAGGTAATATTAACGGACCTTCGAAAGATGAAAACAATCCAATTAGAATCGAGGATGTAATTCTTCATGGATATGATGTTGAAATTGATTTACGAATTCTTAATTCTGAATTTTATTTAGGGCATGATACCGAAGATTACAAAGTATCCGAAAAATGGATGTTAAAACATAAGGATAAGCTCTGGATTCATTGTAAAACTATTGATACAATTCAACAAATACATAATAGTAAACTTTTAGGTGATACTAATTATTTTTTTCATTATAATGATAAGTGCACATTAACATCAAAAGGTTTTTTATGGGTTTTTCCTGGATTTCAACCAATACAAAACAGCATTGCAGTTCTACCTGAGCTTAAAGATGATAATATATCAAAGTCAATCGGAATTTGCTCCGACTTTATTAAAAGATATGAAAAATGAAAACTAATTTATCTATCGGAATACCAACATATAATCAAGGGGAGTATCTTCAAGAAACTATAGATTCAATTTTGAATCAGACGATCCTTCCTGATCAAATTGTGATCTCGAATAATCATAGTGATGATATTTTGACAGATCAAATTTTAAAAAAATATTCACGTAATAAGCTATTTAAAATTATTCTCCCTAATAAATTTTTAAAAATGTGTTCCAATTGGAATTTCACAGCATTTAACTGTGACTCAAAATATTTTTCTCTAATTAGCAGTGATGATACTCTTGAAAAAAATTTTGTCGAAGAGTTTGTTAAACACCAAAATTCTAAATTTAAATTCTATAGGTTAAACTTTAATACTATTGATGAAGAAGGTAAAATTCTGAGTACTCAAAGACTAAGATCAGTTCCAAAAATTCAAAATTATCCCAATAATTTTTTAAATCAATTTTATGGTCCAAAAGCAGCTTTTACTGCATTTGCTGTTGAAACAAAACTATTTAAAGAAGTTGGAGGGTACAATGAAAAGTATAATTATTTTGCTGACTGGGAATTTTTAATTAAAATCTCAGATAAAACAGACTTTGTTCATATAAATAAAGTTGTTAGCAATTGGCGAGTTTCGTACAGACCTGGTAATGACTATAAAAGACTTATAGGGGGTGGCCTTGATGATCAAATTAACACTCTTCAGTTTATTTATGAAAAACTATCAAATGGAAAATTTAAAAAGTTCTTATTCTTTTTAAAAATAGCAGTTTCTATTCATATGACTGAATATATCAAAATGCTTAAAGAATCAGATGAATTTGAAAAAAATAAGATTATGAATTTCTTGCTTAAAACAGAAACAAGACTAATTGAAAACAAATTATTATTAGATATATCTAAAGTTCTACTTAGATCATTTGAATTATTATTACGCTTTATAAAGATACATTGAGTCCATCACGAAAAAATTTTATTGCAAATACTATTTCTTTAATTATTAGAACAATTATTGTAATTCTGATAATTCCATTTTATATTAAATTTTTAGGTTCTGAATTATATTCTGATTGGATATTACTTTACTCTTTTCCAGCAATTTTTGAATTAGCAAACTTTGGAATTAACCAGGCTGTAAATAATACTTTCTCAATTTATTTCAATCAAAAAAAAGATAATCCTCAAAGGCTAATAACACATGGAATCTATTTTACCTTATTTATGGGATTACTAATAATACTCTCTTTAAATATTTTATGGGATTTTACTGGGGTATATGATTTTTTAAATTTTTCAATAGTAAGTAATATTGAATCAAAAAAGATCATACTCTTTTTAACATTAAAAGTTTTTTTAGAAATGATTAAAGGGAGCCTTTGTTCGTTTCTATTTGCAAAAAATCAAAATTATATAATTATAATAGTTAATACTGTTCAATATATTTTAGAGATACTATTAATTGTAGTTTTAATCCTTTTTAATAAAACGCTAGTTACAGTTTCTTTATTTTTTATAATTCCAGTAATGCTATCTTGTGTCCTGATATACATTTATAATTTTATAAAGTTTAATTTTCAAATTTTTGAAAAACTTGATATTAGATATTTAAAAATTTTATTTAAACCAAGTTATAGTTTTTCTTTTCTTTCAATTTCTGAGTATATACTTAATCAAGGATTTATAATAATTTTTAAAAAATATTATGACCCACAACAACTGATTATTTTTAATTCAGCAAAAACTCTAACTAATTATATAAAACAAGCTCAAGGGGTTGTTGCATCTTCAGTGTATCCAGTATTCAATGTCTATTTTGGAGAAAATAAGATAAGAGATCTCCAAAAGCTTTTCAGAAAATCTTTTCTCATTACATTATTAGGTAGTTTGTTTTTATGTATAGCCCTATTGTTCTTAGGTGATTTAATTTGGAGAATTTGGATAGGCAATAGTTTAGAATTTAATCCAATTATATTCAACCTTTTGATACTTATTCAGTTGATTGGCTCATTTTGGATAATTTCTTCAAATCTAATTATATCAATAAATCGACATTTTACTTTAGCTAACATCTATCTTATCTCATCCTTATCTTCTGTTCTTGTGTTTTATTTTTATAATTCTAATTTTGATATAGCGTTTGAATATGTGCCTTTATTTTATTTAATTTTTCACTTACCTATGCTTGGATACTCATCTTTAAAAGTTAAATCATTTTTTAAATAAAATAGTATGTGTGGAATACTTCTTCATAAGGGATCAAAAAAAATTTTAGATAAGTTTCATTCTAACTTAGATTCTTTATCACATAGAGGACCTGATAGTATGAATTTTATAGAATTTGATGACACATGCATAGGACATACTAGATTATCGATCATAGATTTGACAAAAATGGGAGATCAGCCTATGGTCTCAAATTGTGAAAATTATATTTTAAGCTTCAACGGTGAGATATATAATTTTATGGAGTTAAAAATAAATTTGCAAAATCTAGGTTATAAATTTAAATCAACAAGTGATTCAGAGGTTCTTCTCTATGGTTTTATCCATTTTAAAGAAAAGGTTTTAGAACTATTAGATGGAATTTTTTCATTTATAATGGTAGATAAAAAAAATGATTTAATTTTTTTTGCTAGAGATAATTTTGGGGTTAAACCATTATACTATTCAGCAATGGAAAGAAATTTAATAATCTCATCAGAATCTAGAGTATTTGAATCAGTATTTACTAAAGATGAATCATCAAAAATTATGTTTTTATCACATGGGTATATTCCAAGTCCTAAAACTATGTATAAAAATGTTTACTCTTTACTGCCAGGTCAATATGGAGTTTTTAAAAATGATAAATTAGAAGTAAAAAACTATTTTAACCTATTGAGTCTGTTTAGAAATAATAAAAATAATTTTGATTCAAATTTGATTTCAAAGTCAGTTAAATCGCAACTGATTTCAGATGCTAAGTTAGGTTGTTTTTTTTCAGGCGGATTAGATTCATCAGTTTTGGCATATGAGGCAAACAAATTAAACGATAAAATAGAAACTTATTCTGTAAACTTTTTAAAACATCATGATGAAAGTAACTTTCAAAAAGCTTTGATCAATTTATATAATATTAAAAACAAAGAACTCAAGCTTTCGTATAAAGATTTTGAAAGTAATATTGACGGTTTCCTGACTGCTATGGATCAACCTACAGTTGATGGTTTTAATACTTTTTTTATTTCAAATTATGTAAAGAAAAATAATAGTAAGGTAGTACTAAGCGGCCTTGGCGCGGATGAGATCTTTTATGGATATCCAAGTCATAGAAATTACCAAAACATTCATGCGCTCAAAAAGATAAAAGCTATTATACCAACAAAATTTTTGCCTAATAAATATCGTAAACTTGAATATCTAAATCTTGATTCTGATTATGGTATTTACCTATCACAAAGAGGAATTTTCTCTCCAACAGAAATATCACAAATACTAGACATTAAGCAACATGATGTGATTGAATATTTAAATCAAAATATAATTGAAGATGAAATCATTAAACACAAAGATCAGATTACTAAAATTTCATATTATGAGATGACAAAATATATGGAGGGTCAACTTCTAAGAGACTCTGATGTATTTGGAATGGCAAATTCAATAGAGATTAGAGTTCCATTTTTAAGCAAAGAACTCGTAGAGGCAGCCCTAAGCATTAATTATAAATACAAGCTTAATAATAATATCAACAAACCTTTATTAGCGCTTAAATACAAAAATATTTTACCCTCAGAAATTTATAAAAGAAAAAAACAGGGATTTGAACTGCCATATAAAAAATGGCTTACGCAAGCAGGAATAATCAAAAATATAATTAATTCTAACAAAAAACTTAGTTTTCTAACTAATGCACATTGGTCAAAAATATGGGCAATGCATGTAATAAAAACTAAATATTAAATGAAAGTTAATTTATTTATAAGAAAACCCTTTGAGCTAGGAAATTTTAGCCTAGAGATTGTTTATAAAGAACTTTATAAAGAATTAAAAAATGATATTGATATTAAAATAATTAGATTACCTTTTCATAATTCGGGTATCTTACAAAGGATGTTTAATATACTATTTTGCTATATTAACCAAACTCAGATAAATCATATTGTTGGAGATATCTCTTACTGTTCTTTATTAATGAACAAAGGTAGACTGGTAACAACCATTCATGATTGTGGCGCAATTTTTTTAAATAAAGGAATTAAAAAAAAGATACTTAAATATTTCTTGTTTAAAATTCCGGTTAATAGATCTAAAAAAGTTATTTGTATTTCTGAATCTACAAAATCCGACTTACTAAGTTGTAAGATTAATATTGAAAAGAAATGTGTCATAATTCCTAACCCAATAAGTAAATCATTTTACAATCAAAAATTAAAAAAAAGAAAAGGTTTCAGTTCTAAATTTTTAATAATTGGAACGGCTCCTAATAAAAATATAAAAAGAATAGCAATTTCGTTAGAGGGGATATCAGCAGAATTAACTATAATTGGTAAGCTAGATAATAGTCAAAGAAATCAATTAATTAAATCAAATATTTCCTTTATTGAGTTAGACTTCGCTTTAACAGAAAAAGAAGTAATTAATGAATATATTAAATCTGATGTTTTACTTTTCCCATCAACATTTGAGGGTTTTGGAATGCCAATTATTGAAGCTAACGCATTAGGAGTTTGTGTTTTAACATCTGACATTTCATCAATGCCCTTTGTTGCAAATGATGCTGCAGAACTTGTTAACCCATTTGATGTTAAGTGTATCAGGGCTGGTATCTTAAAAATAATTAATGATATTAAATATAGAGAATCACTAATTCAAAAAGGATATAAAAATGTTAATAGATTTAATATAAAAACAATAGGAGAAAAACATAAAAAACTATATAGTCAAATATGAAAATAATTTTTTTAAACTCACACCCAATATCATATTTTTCTGATATGTACAGATTTTTATCTGATAAGATAGATTTTGAGGTATGGTACTGTTCAAAATATGGACTTAAATCTCATTTTGATAAGGAGTTTAATTCAGTTAGAGAAATTTCAGGTTTGCTAGATGGTTTTAAGAGTAGGTTTCTCGTTAATCTAGGGATAAGCTCTTCGGGAAAAGAAAAATTATTTGACACTATCAATCCATTTATCTTTTTTAATTTATTGTCATTGAAAAAGGGCGATATAATTATCTGTCATGGATGGTCAAGGCTAACCATGATTTTAATAATTATTTTTGCAAACTTTTTTGGAATAAAGGTTGGGCTTAGATCAGAAACTCCAATAATTCATGAATATAATTATTCTGGGGTAAAGAAATTTTTAAGAAAAAAAATATTGTTATTCCTGTTTGAAAGAATAAATTATTTTTTTTATATCGGTTCAAATAATAAAAAATTTTATCAAAAGATGGGAGTTAAGGATGATAAGTTAATTTTTATGCCATACTCTGTAAACCCTCATTATAAAAGCTACAATCCTTTAAAGAAGAGAACTAATAAAATTGTATTTAGCGGAAAGTTAATTGATAAGAAAAGACCACAAGATCTACTAGTAGCTTTTTCTAAACTGGATAATAAAAATGTTAAATTATGTTTTGCTGGTACTGGAAACTTAAAGGAGTATCTCGAACAAGAAGTCAAAAAATTAAATCTTGAAGATAGAGTTAAATTTCTAGGGCTGTTGAATAAAAATGATTTAAATTATCTTTATGATAGTTCAGATATTATAGTATTACCATCTGGATATGGGGAGACATGGGGTCTTGTAATCAATGAAGCATTAGAATTTGGTCTGCCAGTAATCATCTCAGATATGGTTGGTAGTGCAATTGATTTATGTAATAATAATGGGTATACATTTAAATACAGATCAACACAGGACTTACTCAATAAATTAAACAAGATAGTTAACTCATCAGAAAAAGATTTTAATGAGATGGTTAAAAACTCTTTTAAACTTAAAAATTTTTATTCCTTTGAAACGATTAAAAACAACCTAATTAAATTAAAAAAAACATGAAAATATTAGTTACGGGAGGAGCCGGGTTTGTTGGGACTAACTTAATTAAACTTTTAGATAAGTCTAATAATAAAGTATACTCAATTGATAATTATTCTATAGGTTCAACGAGAAATCATTTTGATGACGTAGAGTATATTGATGATAATGTTTTGAATATTCAAAACTATAATATAGACTTTGATATAATATACCATCTAGCAGCTCTTTCAAGGATTCAACCATCATTTTCAGATCCTTCTTTATTTTTTGAAAATAATACAGTTGGAACTCAAAAAGTTTTAGAATATGCAAAAAAAGTTAAATCAAAAGTAATTTATTCAGGTTCATCATCTATGCATCATGATCCAAGTCTTTCACCTTATGCTATGTCAAAATTTTTAGGGGAAGAACTATGTAAGCTTTATAAATTTTCCTTCCATTTAGATGTTGATATAGTTCGTTTTTATAACGTATATGGTCCTTATGAAATTTTAGAAGGTGACTGGGCAGCAGTAATTGGTAAATGGAGATTTTTGATAGATCAAGGCCTGCCAATTACTATTGTTGGAGATGGAAATCAAAGAAGAGATTTTACGCATATTGATGATATAGTAGATGGGTTAATTAGAATAAGTACAAAAAAATCAAATAAATTTATTTGGGAATTAGGCTCAGGAAAAAACTACTCTATTAATGATGTGTTTGCTTTGTTTAAAAACAAGTTTGATTGTAATTGTGAATACATTGATGAACAAAAAGGAAATTATAGAGAAACTTTAAGAGTAAATAATGATGCTATAGATGAACTCGGATGGAGCCCAAATGGATCTCTTGAGGATTATATTTCAAGCTTATGAAGATTTCAATTATATGCTTTGGTAAGTTTCATGCCTTTGATTTAGCAAGAGAGTTAAAAGCAAACAGCTCTATTGTCTCGCTTTACTCGAGTTACCCTTACTTTATCTCAAAAAATTATAATATTAAGTTTTCTGAGCATTACAGTTTCTTTTTTTTACAAGTAATAGATAGGCTAACATTCAGAAAGATTTCAATTTTTTTAAAATTTATTTTTGCAAAAACACTAACATTCTTAATTAGATCAGATCAGGATTTTATTATATTGTGGAGTGATACTCCTAATTTCTTAATTAAGTTTTTAAAGAGAAATTACAAGTCCATTTTAATTTTAGAAAGAGGAAGTGCCCATATAAAATTTCAAAATAGGCTCTTAAACGAGGAATATAAAAAAATCAATAGTGATTTTAGTATTTCAAACAAAGTAATTTTAAATGAAATAAAAAATTATGATGATTCTGATTATATTTCAATCCCATCAAAGTTTGTGATGGACTCTTTTTTGAAATACAATGTACCTAGAGAAAAGTTAATTATTAATTCATATGGTGCAGACCTATCCAAGTTTTATAAAATTAAAACAAAAAGTAATCAAAAATTTACTTTTTTAACATGTGGTCATGCTTCGGTTCAAAAAGGATTCCACAAGGTTCTCAATTCTCATAAACACATCAATGAAGATTTTATTCACGTTCATGTCGGAACAGTTGAGGGTATATTTAAAGATAAACTTAAGAATTATAAAAATCTAATTGTATATCAATCTGTAAATCAAATTGAACTTGTAAGATACTATAACATGGCTGATGTTTTTATTCTTTCATCTATACAAGATGGATTTGGGATGGTACTTCTTGAATCTATGGCTTGTGGAACACCAATTATTGCATCTAAATTCACAGGTGCAACATCTATTAATTCATCCAAAATTTTTGGACATATTTTGAATATAAATAATTCAAGAGAAATTTCGAAAACTTTAAATTATTTAATGAGAAATCCTGATAAATTAAATATTATGTCTGAAAATTGTCAAAAAATAATTACAGAAGGAGGTTATAGCTGGGATGATTATGGAAAAAGATACAATCAAAATATTATAAAGTTTATAAAAAAGTATAGTGAAAAATCATAACATTCTAATAATTGACAATGGATTTAAATCTCATAAAAATCATTTTATAGAGTCACTGGCTAATAATAATATGATTAAATCTAAAATTATATATAACTACAATTATCAAAAAGATTTTAATGTATTAGAAAAAGTATTTCTAAAATTCAGAATACCATTAGACCTAACATTCTTAAACTATAGATTTGTAAGGGATTTAGTCTTCAATTCCTATAATGCAATTATTATTATTAAAGGGAATAATATTTTTCCTATGTCAATTTTTTTAGCAAGAATTTTAAACAACAAAGCTACTATTATTTCTTGGTCACTTGATAATATGATAAAAAAACATAATTCATCTTTATATTTTAAATTTTCGATTCCATTATATGATATTATATATACTACAAAGTCAAATACTATAAAGTCATTTAAAAAACTTAATGCAAGGCGAGTTGAATTTATAACTCAGGCATATAGTAGGTTTGAACATTATCCTGATAATTTTTCTAAAGATCATGACTATGGTATATTGTTTATTGGATCTCCAGAGAATGATAGAGTTGAAAAGTTGAAATTTTTAAGTAAAAAAAACATTATAATTAATGTTTTTGGCAATGGTTGGGAAAAATATGATCTTAAAAAGTATAATAATATTAAACTACATGATAGAGCACTTTTGGGTAGTGATTTTAGAAAAGCTATTAGTTCCTCTAAAATATCATTAAATTTTCTAAGAAAAATTAATGATGATATACACACCTCAAGAACATTTGAAATACCTGCATGCGGGGGATTTATGATTTCTGAAAGAAGTAACGAACATAGTAAATTCTTTATTGAAGATGAAGAGGCTATTTATTTTGAAGATTCAGAAGAATTATATCAAAAAATTATCTTTTATAAAAAAGATGAAAAACTTAGAGAAAAAATAAGGTTAAATGGGTATAAAAAAGTTCAAAATTTAAATAATACTTATTGTGATATGGTTAAAACAATTTTAGATAATTTAAAAAAATTTAAATGAAAAAGATGTTAATTATTGGTCCATTTCCACCACTTTTTTCATACGGTGGTCCTACCAAAAGCGTTAAGGGTTTATATGATGTTTTTTCTCAAACTGATATTCAATGCTCTGTTTTATCTCCAAACACTCATCTAAATCGCACAAAATATATAGAAATCAACTTAAATAAAGATATAATTTTTTGTAAGAATCAATTTACATATTTGATTAATAACTCTCATAAGTTTGATGTAATTTGGCTAAACTCTCTATTTGACTTAAAAATCATACTTCTTTGTTTAATTAAAGCTTTCACTAATTTTCATCTAATAGTATCTCCACGAGGTCAATTATCAAGTCAAGCTATTAGTACTTCAAAACCGTTATTAAAAAATTTTTTTTTAAAGATTTTATTTTTTTTTAAATCCAATTTAATATTTCACTCAACCTCTATATCAGAGTCTGAAAATATTTCTTTTTTTTTTAAAAAAACAAGAGTTAAAATGATCAGTAATATATTTTCTCTTAACTATAACTCAAACTTAGTTACTGATAGAAAGTTTGTTTTTTATTCAAGAATCCATAAAAAGAAAGGTTTAGATATTTTACTCAAAACAATTAAAAAGTATAATTTAAAAATAGACCTAGATATTTATGGGTTTATTGAAGATAAAAGATATTGGGAATTGTGTACTAGCTTATTTAAAAACCACCCTAAAGTAGAGTATAAGGGTGTTATAGAGGATGGTGATGTTTCAAAGTTAAAAGATAAATATTCATTTTTTATTCTTCCAACACTAAATGAGAACTTTGGACATGTAATTATTGAGCTCTTGTCGATAGGATGTATTCCAATTATATCTAAAGATACAACTCCTTTTGATGAACAAATATCTTCAGTTTTTAATTTAAATTTTAATCTTCACAGTCAATCAAATCTTAATAATGTATTAAACCAAGCAATTAATATGAGTAATGATGACTTAGTTGTATTAAAATCTTTGGTAAAACCTTGTTTCGAGAAAATAGATAAAATGCAGGAAAAGAATAAAAAGGAGTATATTAAATTTGTTAATGATCTAATAATTTAATAATCAACCATAAAAAATTTTCCTATAATTTGAGTTAAATGATAATAACGATATGTAATATGTGTAGTTATTCTTAATTTCTTCACTATTTAGTTATTTTTGTTTCAATATATTGACATGACTAAAGCAGAAACTATAGAGTATGTAAAAAAAAATAACTTTAATGTTCCAGACTTAAAGTATTTCACAGTTTCAAGATGGGAGAAAAATCGTGAGGAAGTTTTAGATGAGTTAATGGAGTTCTTTAATAAATTGGACAAATTAGCTGTGAGGAGTAGCGCAATAGCAGAAGATTCAAAGACATCTTCTCTTGCAGGTCAATTTAAAAGCTTGTTGAATATATCTTTAAAGAGACAAGACTTAGTTGCTTCAATAGATGAAGTAATTAATTCATATGATTACAACCCAAAAAATCAGGTTCTTACACAAGTAATGATTAATGACTCGTTCATGAGTGGAGTATTAATGAGTAAAAGTCTCGATGACGGATCCCCATATTATGTAATAAACTATGATGATAAAACTGGAAGAACAGATTCTGTAACATCTGGAGACAGTATCAATAAAACGGTTTATATATATAATGGAGTTAAAGATGAAGATTTTGACTCTCCTTATTTAAAGAAGCTAATTGAAACAACTAAAAAACTTGAAGACAATCTTTTTAAAATGCCATTAGACATTGAATTTGTAATTGACAGTAAAGGGATTGTTAATATTTTACAAGTTAGACCAATAACTACAGTTTCTAACTGGAACTCTCAAATTAACTCTAAGGTTTCCTCAAAGATTAAGTTTCTTAGGAAGTATGTCGACTCTTTAATGAAAAAGAGAATTGATATCTATGGTGAAAAAACATTATTAGGTATTATGAGTGATTGGAATCCTGCTGAAATGATTGGTACTGCTCCTAAACGATTATCGTCATCCCTTTATAGATATCTCATTACCAAAAATATATGGGCAAAATCAAGGGCGCAAATGGGTTATAAAAATGTATCTTCAACAGAACTTATGGTATCTTTATTTGGCCGAACATACATTGATATCAGAGCGAGTCTAAACTCTTTTTTGCCAAAACAAATTTCCAGTATTATATCAGAAAAAATAATTAATGCTTATATTAAAAGACTAGAAGAAAACCCTCATTTACATGACAAAATTGAATTTGATATAGCATTTACTTGCTATGAAAAAGATTTAGCAAAAAAGTTTGAAGAGAGATATCCTGGAGTTTTAGACGGAGATGAAATAAAGGAGTTAGTTGACGCTTTAAGAGTTCTAACAATTACAGCAGTATCTCAAAATAAAAATAATTCTCTTTCAAAATCTCTGGAACTTGTTGAGCATTTAAAGTCAAAACAAAAATTTAATATAAAACTTAATGAACCTTTTCAGCTGGCTAACTATTTATCTGTTTTGCTTGATGAATGTAAAGAATATGGGACCCTTCCTTTTGCAATTATTGCTAGACATGCTTTTATCTCGGAAGTATTAATTAGAAATTTTAAAGACTATAAATGTTTATCATCAGATAGACTAATTGAATTTAAAAAAAGTGTAAAGACTGTTGCTTCAGAGATGAGTAATGACTTTTTTTCTGTAAGTCTTAAGAAAATGTCAAAACAAAAATTCATAGAATTATATGGCCACCTTAGACCAAGTAGTTACGATATTATGTCTGATTCATATGCTGATAGACCAGATATATTTGAAGGAAATGTTAATTATGAAAATATTCAACCAAATGAATTTATTTTATCACAAGATGAGAATGAAAAAATCAATCTATTACTTAAAGAAAATAAGTTTGAAAATATTGATTCAAAACAAATATTAGATTATATCAAGAGTTCTATTATATCTCGTGAGTATGCAAAGTTTATATTTACTAAACATTTAAATCAGATTTTAAATACAATAGTAGAATGGGGAGAAATGATAGGATTTACTAAAGAAGATTTATCCATGCTTAAAGTCTCTGATATTACAGAGTCTGTCTTTTCTCCAATTTCAGAAAATAATGAAGATTTTTACCGATACAAAATTGAAAAAGAAAGAGAAAATAATAAAATTGCCAATATGTTTAAATTAAACTATTTAATTAGAAGTTCAAGGGATATTAATATTGTTCCAATTCAGAGAAACACTCCTAATTTTATTGGCTTAAATAGTGTTGAGGGTAAAATTAAAGTAGTAAGTCCTTATCAAAAAAAAATTGGAAATTTATCAAATAAAATTGTTTTAATAGAAAGTGCTGACCCTGGTTATGATTGGATTTTTTCCAAAGGGATATTAGCTCTCGTAACAAAATATGGAGGTGTTAACTCTCATATGTCAATAAGGTGTGCTGAGCTATCAATTCCTGCTGTAATTGGATGTGGAGAGCAAAATTTTGAAAGAATAAAATCTTACGATAAACTTATTATTGACTGTATTGAAAAGAAAGTTATCTCATCAAAAAATAAATTAAAAATTTTATAAATGAAACTTAAAATTGGAATTACAATGAGAATAACTGAATCCTCAGACTACTATGAATTAAGAAATAGCATATCTGTTGATTGGATAGACTTCTTAAATCTTCATTTTTCTGAATATGATTGGATTTTATTGCCTAACTCAAATTTTAATATTATTGATTATTTAAAAAGCTTAGGAATAAACTGTTTCTTTTTAATAGGAGGTGAAGATATAGGATCACATGAAATAAGAGATAATGCTGAATTAAAAATCTGTAAGTATGCACATGAAAATAATTTACCTGTTATAGGGATATGTAGAGGGCTTCAAATATTTACTCATTATTTTGGAGGTGAAATTGTAAAAGGAGATATTAAATTTAGTAAAGAACATGTAGCAAAAAGACATAAGATTAGACTAAAAGATAAAATAGAAGAAGTAAATTCATATCATTCAAATACAATTAAGTACCTCCCTAAAAACTTTAATATTATTGCAAAAGACATAAATGATGATAGCGTTGAGGCAGCCTCCTATGAAAACTTTCTTGGTTTAATGTGGCATCCAGAAAGAGAGAATAATATACCTGAATGGCAGATTTTATTAATCAAAAACTTTATAAAAAAATATGAAAGAAACTAATAGAGTAGTAATTCTAGCAGCGGGTAGAGGGTCGAGAATGATTGAATTAACAAAAAATAGTCCAAAATGTTTAGTCAAAATAAATAAAAGGCCTATTCTGTATTGGCTAATTGAGATAATTGAAAATTCAACCGTTAATAATATACAAATCATATGTGGTTATTTGGAATCAATGATTAAAACTAAGTACAAAAAAACCATTAATAAAAATTGGGAAAAAACAAATATGGTTTATTCTTTATTCTGTTCATCCGAGTTTAATGGTAGCACAATTGTTTCTTATTCGGATATTATATATTCTAGTGAATATGTTAACTTACTTAAAGATTCACAGGCTGATTTTACAATCTTAGCAGATAAAAAATGGCATGAATTATGGTCGATTAGAATGGACAATCCATTAAATGATGCAGAAACATTTAAATCCAAAGATGGATATTTAACTGAGATTGGAGGTAAAGCAAATGAAATATCTGAAATTGAGGCCCAATATATGGGATTATTCAAGCTTTCAAATAATGGGTATAGAATTATGAGAAATATTTTTGATTCTTTAACAGAAGATAAAAGAAAAGCGATTGATATGACTTCAATGTTTAAAATATTGATTAAAAAAAAATATAAAATAAAAGTTATTCACGTATCAGGGAAATGGATTGAAGCAGATTCTGAATTAGATGTGCGAATATATAATAAACAAATTCTAAATGGTGAAAATTGGTTACATGATTGGAGAGATTAAAATATTTATAAATGACAGTTTTTTATATTGACCCTGGAACTGGAAGTATTATTATAAGCTTCTTAATTTCAATTTTCTCATCTATTTTATTTTTCTTTAGAAAAAAACTTTTCGGATATAGTAACTCTACAAGTAATTTTGCTACAAATCAAATAAGTATATTTTCTGAGGGAAATCAATATAAAAGTACTTTCATTCCAATAGTAAATACACTTATTAAAGAAAAAATAAATTTCAACTATTTTACACTGGATTATGAAGATGATATTTTAAACTATGATAATGAATATATTAATCCTATCTTTCTTGGAATAGGAATTATAGGCCACACTAAATTTTCCTCTATTTCCTCTAAAATACTTATTTCAACTACTCCTAATATCGGAACTAAGAATTATCCCTTAAAAAAACCGAAAAGTGTAAAGGAATTAGCTCATGTCTTTCATATGATTAGTGATATAAGTTATTATAGAATTGGATCCTTGGATAATTATGATACTGTATTTACAGTTGGAGAGTTTCAACATCAGTCAATTGAAGAAGTTGAAAAAATCAGATCATTAAAAACAAAAATATTAGTCCCTGTTGGCCTTCCTTATTTTGATTATTTTAAAGAGAATTTACCTAAACCAAAAACTGTAAACAAAAAGAAAACAATTTTACTTGCTTCTTCTTGGGGTTCAAAGGGTCTAATAAAAAAATATGGGACAAGCATATTAAATTATCTTAAAGAATACACTCTTATAATTAGACCACATCCTCAATCATTTAAATCTGAACTTGAATTTATTTTAGATTTTAAATCAAAGTGTCTAAAATTTGATAATATCATTTGGGATGAGGATATACTCCCTTTAAATTCATTCTCTCTTGCAGATATATTAATCTCAGATACATCTTCGATAAGATATGACTTTGCTTTTTTAACAAATAAACCTGTTCTCACATTAAAAATAGAGAGAGTGGAAATGAAAGGCTTTGAGGTTTCTTATTTAAACTCTAAATGGGACGATATCTCAGAAATTAAATTAGGACCTGTAATGGAAGAAAAAAATATTCATCAAATTAATCATGTAATTAATGAGACATTAAATTCTTTTGATATATCATTAATTAAAAAATTAAAAAATGACGCTTTACATTCTGATGGGAACTCATCAAAAAACATAGTTGAATATATAAAAACAAAACTAACATGAGATTATTTTATGATAAATTATTGTATTCATTTTTTGATTTGTCTAATAGTTTTTTCTTAACAGTATTTATAATTGCTTTATTAAACGGAATTCTTTTTTCTTTTATTGAAACATTCCTAAAAAAGGGAATGGATCCTATAATCAAATACAATCAGTTCATAAAAAATAAAATTTCAAAAGAAAATATTAAAAGTAATATTGACAAAATGAGGATATATAACAGATATGGATATAATCCTTTATTTAGTTTAGCTGAACTTATTCCATTTATTTTAACAATCCCTTTTTTAATTTCAATTTTTTATTCAATTAATGAGTTTCAATTGTTTAGTCGACTTCCATTTTACTTTATAAATGATATAAGTATTAATGATAGTTTATTATTTGGCGTTAACCTTCTCCCTTTTATAATGTTATCAGTAAGCTTAGTAATTGTTTTGATTGAAAAGAGTAAAATAAATTCTCAAGATTTAATTATACCAAGCGTTTTCTTTATTCTTCTTTATAATTCATCTGCAAGTCTATTAATATACTGGACTATATCTATGATAATTAATTATCTAGTTAAACCATTTTTTAAAAATTTTAAGTTCAATTTCTTCCCATACATAACCTTGTCTTCTCTTCCTTACTTAATATTAAAAATTGACACTTACTATAATATTTTAAATTTGTTTATTCTATTTTCAGTCTTTTTATTTTTTGACTTCTTTTTTAGAAAGACAAAGATTGCATGGAAAATTTCACTACCATTCATATTTACCCTTTTTTATGGAGACATTGTTAATGATTCATTGATTTGGCTCTTAGGTATAGGCTTTTGGAAATATTCATATAGCATTATATTCGCACTTCTAATAAGTATTTTAATAGTCTTTTTAAATAAGAGGTATATATTAATTTTTTCTATTATATTTTCTTCATTTATTTTAATTCAAAATTTTGATAACCAAAAAATCAATTATAATTCAAATAATTACACATCTTACAATAAGAAAAAAAAATCCTCTGAACATATAGTCCTAATAGTTTTAGATGAGTACGCTTCTCCATTTGAATTGAATAATTATAACGATAATATCGATTTTTTTAGATTTTCTGATTCTTTAAAAGGTAAGGGATGGAAAGTAAAGGATTCATTTAAAACAAATGAAACATGGACAGTGAATAGTTTAATGTCGATGTTTAATTATAACCTTTCTAATGATGAAACTTTTTTGAAAGAAAAACTAGATGAAAATGTTAAAGGCGAATTACTTTTTGAAGAAACTAGATTGATTAAAAATTTAAATGAAAAAAATCTTAAGGTTAAAAGTTATGGTTTGTCTTCTTTTGGTTATGACAAGGATACTAGCTTTATTCCACTTTATAATTATGAAAAAAGAAAACAATACTCTGCTTTGAGTAAATTCTCAACCCACTTATCATTTCTTGAAAACAGTAGATTTTTTTATGATTTATTTAGAAGGTCATCTCTTGATGTTATTGAAAGAAAATATAGGGTTGAAGAATTTAAGGCGAATGTAATAACTCATCTTAATGAAGATAAAATATTAGAGAATGATTTTATATATTATCATCTCTATATGCCTCATGGGCCTTTCACTT
Source organism: Candidatus Pelagibacterales bacterium (assembly GCA_002684605.1). The sequence goes on from NYVM01000100.1 coordinate 27,273, forward strand.
TTAAAAATAAAATCTTTAATTTTGATTTAGATGGATATGCAGATTTTTGGATGTTTACCTCTAATCTGTTATTTAATCAAATTAATGATTTAACTGAAAATAATATAAAAATTATAATTACTGGTGATCATGGATACAGAGGAAATAGTAACTTATTTGACCCTTTTAATACATTTTCAGCTTATTGGGGATTTAAACCTGAGGAAGTCGATAAAATTAATTCCGTACAGGATATAGGAATACTAATAATCAACTCTTTTAATCCTTAAATATATTTTTAAGAAACTCAGTAATGATTCAACTAATTATGTATTTTAGTTAAATATGGAAATATCAAATAGTAAATTATTAATAACAGGTGGAACAGGCTCCTTCGGAAATGCCTATCTTAATAAAGCCTTAAACACCAAGAAATTTTCTGAAATAAGAATATTAAGCAGAGATGAAAAAAAACAAGATGATCTTAGGAGAGCGCTTAATGATAATAAAATAAAATTTTATTTAGGAGATGTTAGAGATTACGATTCTGTAATTAACGCTATTGATGGAGTTGATTTTATATTTCATGCTGCTGCATTAAAACAGGTTCCTTCATGTGAGTTTTTTCCATTGGAGGCAGTTAAAACAAATATTTTAGGAACTGACAATGTCCTTACAGCAGCCGATCAATCAGGTGTTTCTAAAGTTGTAATTCTAAGTACTGATAAAGCAGCTTACCCAATAAACTCTATGGGAATGTCTAAAGCTTTAATGGAAAAAGTCATGATCGCAAAATCTAACACAAATACATCAACAACATTCTGTGGAACTAGATATGGAAATGTAATGGGATCAAGAGGTTCAGTAATACCTTTGTTTATAAATCAAATTAAATCCAAGAAAAACATAACTATAACTAGTCCAGAGATGACAAGGTTTTTAATGTCGCTAGATAATGCAGTTGATCTTGTAGATTATGCATTTAATAATTGTAATCAAGGTGATATGTTTATACAGAAGGCCCCATCTTGTACAATAAAAACTCTTGCGGAAGCTCTTATTGAAATTTTTGAATCAAATTCAAAAGTTAAAAATATAGGCATTAGACATGGAGAGAAAATGCATGAAACTCTTGTTACTAGTGAAGAGATGCTTAGAGCAGATGAAACAGGTGACTTCTTTAAAATTAAACCTGATTCAAGAGATCTTAATTATGAAAATTATTTTTCAAAAGGAGAAATTGAAGAGATGCCAGTACCATATAGTTCAAATAATAACTCAATTCTAGATAAAAATTCTGTTATTAATCTTTTAATGAGCTTGCCATTAGTTAACGATGAATTAAAATCATAAAAATTGAATATTTTAATAACTGGTAATAAAGGTTTTATAGGTCAACATCTAGAAAACACTTTAAATCACTTAGGATTAGCTAATTATAAAGTAACACAACTTAGTAAAGAAGATTTTAAAAACTCTAAGCTACTTGATGCTAAAGTCAAACAATCATATGTGATTATTCATCTTGCTGCTATAAATAGACACGAAGATCAGTCTGTACTTTATGATTTAAATATGAATCTTTCTTATGATTTAGTAAATTCAATAAAAAGAGTTGGTTTTAAGGGTAAATTAATTTTTTCTTCATCCATACAAGAGTCCCTCAATAATAGCTATGGTAAATCTAAAAAAGACTCCAGAGACCTATTTATAAAGGAATCAAAATTAAATGGATTTATTTTCTCAGGATTAGTTTTACCGAATGTTTATGGCCCGTTTGGAAAACCTCATTATAATTCTTTTATACCAACATTTTGTCAAAAAATACTTAATGAAAGAAAAGTTGAAATAATTGAAAACACAAAAGTTCCATTAGTATATATAGACACTGTAGTTAGTCTGATAATAAATGAAATAGAAAGTAAAGATTCGGATTTTGAAATTCAAGTAAATCCTGAAATAACCATATCAGTTAATGAGGTAAAAGATATATTAATTGAATTTAAAACAGAATATATAGACAACAATACAATTCCTAATCTGGAGAATGATTTCAAGCTCAATCTTTTTAACACATTTAGGAGTTTTATAGATATTGGAGCTTCTTTCCCAATAAAACATAAAAACAATATTGATAAAAGAGGAAATTTTATTGAGATCTTACGAAGTAATTCTAAAGGACAGTATTCATATTCTACAACTAAACCAAACATTACGAGAGGTAATCATTTTCATACCAAAAAAATAGAGAGATTCTCTGTAATTAAAGGAGATTCTTTGATACAACTTAGAAAAATTGGAACAGATGAAATAATTGAATTTAAATTAAGCGGACAAAATCCTTCTTATATCGATATGCCTGTATGGTATACACATAATATTTCAAATATTGGAGATGAAGAATTAATCACCTTGTTTTGGATTAATGAACCATATGATATCAATAATCCTGATACTTACACAGAAAAAGTGTAATTTTAAATATGATAAATAAGTTAAAAGTTGTAACAGTTGTCGGTACAAGACCAGAAATTATTAGATTATCTGCTATTATAAAAAGACTTAATGAATCAAACTCAATTGATCACTATTTAATTCATACTGGTCAAAACTATGACAAAGAATTAAATGAAATATTTTTTGAAGATCTTAACATAAAAAAACCTGATTATTATCTTGATGCAGCCTCAGACTCAACAAGCTCAACTGTTGGGAATATTTTAATTTCTTTAGAGCCTTTATTAAAAAAAATTGATCCGGACTCTTTTTTGGTTTTAGGTGATACAAATAGCTGCCTTTCTTCAATAGTTGCAAAAAAAATGAAAATCCCTATTTTTCATTATGAAGCAGGCAATAGATGTTTTGACCAAAGAGTACCTGAAGAAATTAATAGAAAAATAGTAGATGGAGTATCAGATATAAATATGACTTATTCGAAAATTTCAAGAGATTATCTAATTGCTGAAGGTTTTCCACCTGACCAAATAATTAAAATAGGTTCTCCCATGAGAGAAGTGATTAGTCAAAATCAAAAAAAAATAGACTCATCTAAAGTACTTACTAAACTAAATTTAAAAAAAGATAAATATTTCTTAGTATCATTCCACAGAGAGGAAAACATTGACTCAAAAAACTTTAAAGAATTTCTAGTAACTCTAGATCGTATAGCTAATAAATATAAGTTGCCAATTATTTTCTCAACTCATCCAAGAACATTAAAAAAATTAAAAAGCCATAAGTCTAAACACAATGAATTAATAAACTTTCTTAAACCATTAAGTTTTTCCGATTATAATTGTCTGCAAATAAACTCACTTGTGACCCTATCAGATAGCGGAACCATATCTGAAGAATCTGCTATATTAAAATTTAGAGCAATTAATATAAGGGATAATCATGAGAGACCCGAAGCAATGGAAGAAACATCTGTTATTATGACAGGGACTAATTCAGATAGAATAATTCAATCTATTGAACTTATCAAGAATCAAAAAATTGATGAGATATTAATAAATGTAGATGATTACTCAGCTGATAATATATCAATCAAAATAGAGAGATTACTCCTTTCATATACAGACTATATAAACAAAAAGGTTTGGAGAAAAGAATCTTAGTTTACACCAATCATTACTATCCTGAAAACTTTAAAATTAACGATGTAGTTAGATGGATAAAGGATGATAATCATCATATTAGAGTAATAACTCAAATTCCAAATTACCCAAATGGAGATTTTTACAAAGGGTATGGAGTTTTTTTAAAATCAAATCAAAGACATGAGAAACAAATAATTAATAGGCTACCAGTTATTCCAAGAGGATCAGGAACTAAACTACTCTTAATTTTAAATTATATTTCTTACTTTATATCGTCATTTTTTTTTACTGTTTATTTATTAATTTTCGTTAAGAAATATGATTATATAATAGTCCACCATACAAGCCCACCTTTACTATCAATTCATCCAATACTTTACGGTTTATTTTACAAAACGAAAAAAATTTATTGGGAGTTAGATGTTTGGCCAGAAACTTTGCAGTCATTAGGAATAATAAAATCTAATATCATACTTGATATAATAAAAAAAATAATGAAAAAAATTTATATCTGTTATGATTTAATATTAATAGGTTCAAAGCAATATAAGGAAATTATAAAGCAAAGATATAATGGACAAATTCAATATTTTCCTAATTGGGCTGATCAAACTATTGAAGAAAAATCTGATAACAAAATAGTAGATATTAATGTGCCTAAAGACCACAAAATCATTATGTATACAGGAAATATTGGATATGCTCAAAATTTTGATCAAATTATAAAACTATGCTTCAAAACAATTAATGAAAAGATTTATTGGGTATTTATTGGTGATGGAAGGTTCAAATTTAAATTATCTCAGATTTTAGATAATAATCCTAAATTAAAAATAAAGCTTATAGATTCAGTTAAAGTTGATTTAATTAAATCATATATAGATTTATCTGATTTTGCACTATTATCTCTTAGCTCTAAAGGAATATTTAATAAAACTGTTCCTGCTAAACTTCAGACATATATGTGTCTATCTAAACCTGTAATTGGATTTATAAGTGGAGAAGCGAAAGAAATAATTTTAAATGCTAATTCTGGTATAGTAATTGATTCATTTAAAATTGATGAATCTGTTGAAAAAATTATTGAATTGGTTAATTTTGAAAAATCAAAAATTCATAGTCTTGGAGAAAATGGCAAGAGATATTATGATAAATATTTCAATTCTACATTGCGACAAAATGAAATAAAAAAAATAATAAGATGAAAAAAGTATTAGTAACAGGTGGAGCCGGGTTTATTGGATCAAATCTGATACGTGAGCTATCTAAAAAAAACTATAATATTGTTTCTCTTGATAACTATTCTACTGGGAGCAAAAAAAATGAATTAAAGGGAGTACGATATGTTAATGCAGATATAACTAATATAGATTCACTTGATAAAGATTTTGATTTATGCTTTCACCTTGCAGCACAGTCTAGGGTTCAGCCCTCTTTTGAAAATCCAGATGAATCATTTAGAGTTAATGTATTAGGCACAACAAAAGTTATGGAGTTCGCAAAGAAAAATAATATTAGAGTTACTTATGCTGGATCCTCATCTAGGCATCATGAACCATCTGATTCTCCATATGCCATGTACAAGTATTTGGGAGAGCAGGTTTGTAAACTTTATAAAAAATCCTATAATGTTAATGTTCAAATTGCAAGATTTTATAATGTCTACGGTCCAGGGGAAAGTGTTGATGAAAAAAATGGAAATGTAATTGGAATTTGGAGAGCAAAGATTTTAAAGGGTGAGCCTCTTCCTATTGTTGGAGATGGGAAACAAAAAAGAGATTTTGTACATGTTTATGATATAGTTGATGGATTAATTAAGATTGCATTATCAGAAATAAATCATGATGATGCTTGGGAGCTTGGAACTGGTTTAAACTATAGTGTAAATGAACTATTTAACTATTTTAAAGATAAATTTAATGTAACTTCAACCAGCATTCCTGATCAACCAGGAAATTATAGACAAACTCTTAGAGAAAATGATGATTCATTAAGATTATTAGGCTGGAAACCAAAGGATAGACTTAGAGATCATATAAATAATTTTAAGTAAATATGAAAAAGGTTTTAATAACGGGTGGTGCAGGTTTTATAGCACATCACTTAATCTACTTTTTAATTAAAAATACAAATTGGCACATAGTATCTCTTGATAGGCTTGATTATAGTGGGAATTTAAATAGATTAAACCATGTAATGCAAAACTTTAATCAAAATGAAAGAAAGAGACTTAAAATAGTATTTCATGATTTAAAATCAGAAATAAATCCATGGATTAAAAAAGAACTTGGGGATATAAATATTATACTTCATTTAGCTGCTGGTTCACATGTTGATAGAAGTATAGATTATCCAATGGAATTTGTTCTTGACAATG